>CAYTGT010000094.1:0-6751 GCA_964437405.1 uncultured Alistipes sp. | reverse complement strand
ACAACAAATCAGGAATCGCGCACGACTGCACGTCCCTGACTGTTTATCTGTCGTATTATTTATTTAGCCCATTCTGAATCGACAAACAGCAGACGACTACTATAATAATTGTAGCGTGTATTTTCCAATCAACGGTGTTGACCTCATAACGTGGCGAGTTGATTGGGTTATTTTAAGACCTGCCTAATAGAGTGCATTAGGCAGGTCTATTACGTTTTTAATTACAGTACATACTCTCCTGAGCCACTGTACTGATCGCCAGCAATCTCAATTGTATATGCTCCTGCTGTGGTAGGAACAAATACTGTTGCGACTGATGACGTAGCGCTATTGCAAACTGATGTTGCAACAACCTCATCGTTGCCATTAGTAACGGTAATTACAACCTCACCAATGTTCTCATTAAACGTGAAAACAATCTCGCCACTATTGCAGTAGAGCAACGCCTCAACTGCTGGTAACACTACCTGACGAGGCTCATAGCCGTCATTAAGAGCATTTTCTTTTTTGGCCTTAATTTCGAGTTCCTGAATAGGATCTTTCTCATCATCTGGAGCATAGAGATTAGAACCATTGGCCAAGATAGCACTTGACACAAAAAGAAGAATAACAAATAAAATTTTTTTCATGGTAAATTTGGTTTAGTTTTACGATGCAAAGTTATGTTATTTCTTCTCAGTTTTAGCAAAAAATCATCCAATCTCATCTATTCTTTTAAATCGCAAACACCTGATAATAAGCTGTTTATACAACAAAAATCTATTCGATGATTTTCTTAAACTCCCCCCTCCCTTGCAACGGATTGGAAATCAGCAGCTTGCATAGATATTAGTTACGTTGTAACATTATTTATTGACCCAATTTACGACTATTTCGTTGTTTTTCAACTTGTTGCACAAATCCAATACAAAATCCTCAAGATTACAACTTGAATGAGAGTGGTGATCAAGGCCTAATTTACTCTTTATACGAAATCGAATTGTGTAGAGACTTTGCAGATGTGTATGGTTATACAATACTCTAATACTATCGGGAGTAAAGCCCAATGCAACAAGTCCACAATATGACAATTCGTGTTTAGTTATATCGGGGAAATTCTGCTCTAAATAGGTTATCAATCCATTATTGAGAATATTGGCCACTTCAAGTATCTCGGCAGTAAATTCATCATTCCTATTTTTGGAGATGAGAATATGCTCTTGAAATTGCTTTTGCGAATGATATAGTTGCCCTAATTTATTATGTATCAACCCCTCCAAATATGCATCTGTGGTTTTGTGGGCAAACTCATGCGCCTTTACCAAAGATTTAACTTGCAAATCAATATCTTTTGCGTTTCTATAAACTACACTCTCATAGTAATATGCCTTGGCCTTCTCATGGTCTGATCCGCGCCTTGAATAGTAATCAACAGCTACCCTAATCAGCGAATCATTGTCGGTGTCGATGTAACACTTGTCAAGCGCTTGCGAGTACAACAAAGCAAAGCGAGCCTTCAAGGCTCGGCTATTAAGTTGGTTTCGGGGTATGGAGTTAAGGATTAATTCTGCACTGTCGGGGTTGTCTATCATTTCCCTTTCGGCTCTATCTAACTCATGGACAACTGCGGCGGGGCGACAACCATATAATACAAATGAAAAAGCAATAGTAATGATATACAAATACCTCATCATAAATATATAGAAACAGATGTTAATAATCGAAAGACATATATCGCATTTATCATTCAAGAAGTAGAACAAAATAGCTCAATATGTAACACAAAAGTAATATTATATTTCATATTTTGCAACTTAATAAAATTTAGTTACATTTGTCTCAAAGATGAGATTTAAAGGATAACGACTATATACCTCATACGAACTTTGGAAGAGATTTTAGCAGGGTATGATAGTTGCTGGTCCTTGTTATGTCCTACCCAAAAGGTAGGGCACACAAGGGCGTGCAACAACTTTCTGCTTAGGTATTTCCAAAGACCTGTATGAGAAGTTTAGCACGCTCTATTTTTATGCAAAATCCAATAATACCTCCATCGCAAGCAAACACCTATACAATAGGGTTGATAATTGATCCTGACAGGATTATTCGTAATCACAGACTAATAAAAGGTATAATATCTTATATCATAGACAACTTTTTGCTGAAAAATAAGGCTCTTAGGTTTAATATCATTATCCCCCTGCGAAACGAATGTGAGTGCGCCCTTGCGCAACAGATTATTGAGACAAAGAACACATTTCCTAATTTATCTCTAACGGCCTTAATCCCTAAAACTAAAGAAGTTAAGCCGATTCATTCATCGCTTCGCAAACATCTCGATATTATATCATCGGCAGATGGCCATCACTCGATCGAAATCACTTACAGGTCAATGTTTTATTCCAAATCGACAGAAATTTTATCTCGGAGCTGTGACGTAATACTTTACAATCTAAGGTTTTCCTGGCAAATCTCTTTATTACAAACCTTGACCCATAAAAACAAAACCCCAACCCTCTCGGTCCAAGATATTATTTAACCAATTACATATCTGTTGCGAGTATAGTTTTTTATATAATTGCAAATATTTAAATTCTTTAAGATAAGAGGGGGGGGGTTATGGATGTACCGCTGGTAACATTCGTTGTAAAACTCCAACTATAATTAGGTTCAAAATTCTGTGGGGTCAATGGAAAAACTCTCAAAATAAATGAGTTATATTTTGCAAATTCCGATTCATTGAGTATCTTTGTCGCCGATTCAGGCATAATGGGAGCCGATGGGCGTGTTTTCCATCGGATTGAGTAATGCCGCAGGTTATAACTTAAAAACAATTTTAAAATTATGAAAACACTTGATGTAAAGGCAGTTAGCCGCGCTGACTACGGTAAGAAGGCTGCTAAGTCTATCCGCCGCGAGGGTATGATCCCATGCGCACTTTATGGTAACGGTGAGAACGTATCATTCTCTGTTGAGGCTAAGGAGATTAAGCCACTTATCTACTCTCCTAACTCTTACGTTGTAAACATCACTATCGATGGTAAGACTGAGACTGCTGTTATGCGCGAGGTTCAGTTCCACCCAGTTCGTGAGCAGATCCTCCACATCGATTTCTACCGCGTAGATCCTGCTAAGCCAGTAGCTATCGCTGTTCCTGTACGTTTGACAGGTAACGCTGAGGGTGTGAAGATCGGTGGTAAGTTGGCTCTTTCAGCTCGTAAGCTCGTTGTTAAGGCTTTGGTTAACGAGTTGCCAGATGAGATCGTAGTAGACGTAACTCCATTGAAGGTTGGTCAGACTATCTTCGTAGGTGACTTGAAGTTCGATAACCTTACATTCGTAACTCCTGCAACTACTGCAGTATGTGCTGTACGTGTTACTCGTGCTACTCGTGCTGCTAACCAGCAGTAATCACCTTTCGGGATTAAAAGATGAAATACCTCGTTGTAGGATTGGGTAACATCGGCGCCGAGTACGCCAATACCCGTCACAACATAGGATTCAGAGTGTTGGATACCTTAGCTGAGGCATCCAACGTCTCTTTTATGGTGGGTCGTTACGGCTCTACCGCCACCGTGCGTCATAAGGGTCGACAGATTGTTTTGCTCAAGCCTTCGACCTATATGAATCTTTCGGGTAAGGCTGTTAGGTATTGGATGGAGCAGGAGAAGATTCCGTTGGAGAACCTGCTCATCATCTCTGACGACATTGCTCTGCCGTTTGGTCAGCTGCGTATGCGTAAGAAGGGCAGCGCAGGAGGTCATAACGGATTGAAGAATATCTCGGAGCTGTTAGGTCGTGAGGATTACGCTCGTATGCGTTTTGGCGTGGGTGGTGACTTCGCACGTGGCCATCAGGTTGATTATGTCTTGGGCGAGTGGAGCGAGGAGGAGGAGAAGGCTATGCCTGAGCGCCTGAAGATCTTTGGCGATGCGATCCTCTCGTTTGCCTGCGTAGGAGCCGATATGACGATGAATACATTTAATAAGAAGTAGCAAATGCTATATCTTTAACTGAAGAGAGGTTGTCCAACAAGTCTGTCGGGCAACCTCTACTTTTTTATTTTCATACTTTAGTATGATTCTTTCAAGAATTTCGATATATTTGTAGTAGTTTAGCCAAAGAGTTTGTTTAGGATGATCGCTCAGCCGTCACATATCACCTTGTTGGAGCTTCAGCGCCGCATCAAGCGAGCCGTTGAGGAGTCGTTGCCGTTGCCTGTATGGGTGGTGGCTGAGATCTCGGATCTGAAGGTCAACAGCTATTCGGGGCATTGCTACATGGAGCTTGTCGAGAAGGAGGAGGCCTCTAAAGGTGGCGCTGCAACCCCCAAAGCGCAGGCGCGAGCCGTAGTGTGGCGAGGGCAATATGCGATGTTGGCGGCCTACTTCCAGAGTCAGACGGGTTCGCCGCTAAAGGTGGGAATGAAGATTTTGGTCAAGGTGACGGTCACCTATCACGAGATGTATGGTCTCTCGTTGCAGATCTCGGATATTGATCCTACCTACACGTTGGGCGAGGTGGAACGTCAGAAGCAGATGACAATAGCGCAACTCCGTGCCGATGGAGTGTGGGACATGAACCGCGAACTCCCTCTCCCATGCCCAGTGCAGCGTGTAGCCATCGTCTCAAGCGCTACGGCGGCGGGATATCAGGATTTCTGTCGCGAGTTAGCTCTCGGAGGCTATGACTTTCGATTGACGCTCTTCGAGACAGTGGTGCAGGGCGAGCGTGCCGAGGAGTCGGTGATAGATGCACTGAGCCGCATTGCCGAGCGTGAGGAGGAGTTCGATGTTGTGGTGATGATTCGCGGTGGCGGATCGACAAGCGACCTTAGCTGCTTCAATTCCTACCGTCTGTGCGCCTATGTGGCACAATTTCCGCTACCTGTTGTGACGGGTATCGGCCACGACAAGGATCAAAGTGTTGCCGACATGGTGGCACACACTCCGCTAAAGACCCCCACAGCCGTTGCCGCATGGCTCACACAGCAGATGCAGAATATAGAGGGTTGGCTGGAGGAGGCGAGCCTCAAATTATCGGAGTTGGCGGCAGCGATGTTGCAACGCGAGAAGTTGCTATTGGAGCGTATGACGGGCGACCTGATGGCTCAGAGTAGAATTGCTTGCCAGAAGCAGCACTCAGCTTTGGAGTTGCGTCAGACGCAGCTATGGACTTTTGTTGAGCAGATTATGGGGCGTGAGAAGGAGCGATTGCGTAGCCTTCAGCAGATTGTGGAGTCCCACTCTCCCAAACGCATCATGCAACTTGGATTTGCCGTTGTGCGTCATGCTGGTGGTGCGTTGACTTCGACCGATGGGCTCAAAAGAGGGGATCAGGTGCAGATCGAGTTCTCTGAGGGATTGGTTGAGGCTGAGGTAAAAGAGGTTTTGAAATAGAAGAAGTAGAAAGATATGGCAAAGCAGAAAATGACATACGAGGAGGCTATGGCCGAGATCGAGAAGATATTGGCCGATCTGCGTTCGGGTGAGTGCGGCGTTGACCGTCTCGGCTCAGAGGTGAAGCGTGCGATGGAACTTATAGAACGATGCAAGGCGCAACTTTACGATGTAGAAAAGGCGTTGGAAATTCAAAATGCAAAATTCAAAATTCAAAATTGAGTTTTGGGTTTTACGGATGATAGTTTTATATAGTCGTGCTACACTCGTTAAAGAGTGTTGTCGAGGTAAACTGAGGCATGCGAAAGCAACAATCTCGGCAGAAGCAGGCGTAACGCCTGATTTACGTTGCCATGCTACTTACAGAGATGACTGTTGTTGGTATTACGTTGTGCGTCAGCTTTAATCTCGGCAGAAGCATTGGCGGAAAGAGGGCGGAAGTGGAAATTTGCGTTAAAAAATGGAGACTTTTTGATTGCTTCAAAAATGCGTAGCATCCATTTTAGCAAATTTGCGCTTCAGACCCCGACAAGGCTTCACCGAGCGCCTTTTTGCGATACTTTTTGGCGGCAAAAAGTATCAAAACGAATGTTTAGTACCTAAGAAAAACCACAGAGGAGGCAGAGGATGAAAACATACAATTATGAAAAACTAAAAGTAGAGATGCCAATCATCGGGCTTGAAGCCCTCTGTGGCATGACGTTCTAATTTAAGTTGTGCGTCAGCTTTAATTTTGAATTAAAGGTGCGTCACTCCACCGCAGGCGAAACCGCCTGATTTATGAGAATAGAATGAAAAAATTGATAAAATATATCCTTAACACTATCCCTCGACCTGTGTTGCAGCGCATGGCCGATTGGATGGTGCCGCTCTTGGGCTTGATCTATGTCGGGCGCGGTAAGGAGTGCTCGATATGTGGCACCCGCCGCCGTAAATTCTTACCCTATGGATATGTCGAGGCGCGTGAAAATGCCCTGTGCCCCAATTGCTTGGCGTTGGAACGTCACCGACTGATGTGGTTGTGGCTGGAGCGTGAGGGGCGACTCGGAGAGCTCCCAACGATACTGCATATCGCCCCCGAAGTGACCATCATGCGCAAGTTGCGCAAGCTCTATCATGCCGCGCAGGAGCGTTATGTGACCGCCGATTTGGAGAGTCCGCTAGCCGATCTGCACTTCGATGTGCAGTCGATTCCGCTCGCAGATGAGTCGTTTGATGTGATTTTTGCGAATCATCTGTTGGAGCACGTTGCTGATGACAGAGTGGCCATCGGCGAGTTATACCGTGTGATGCGTAGTGGAGGTTGGGGTATCATGCTCTCGCCTGTGGAGCTGGATCGTGAGCAGACCTTCGAGGATGACACGATCACCGAC
>CAYTGT010000093.1:0-6787 GCA_964437405.1 uncultured Alistipes sp. | reverse complement strand
ACTACTTTCCCTCTCATAAATCAGGCGTTACGCCTGTGAATTTTTAATTTTTAATTTTGAATTTTCAAAGATGTATTGGCTCATCAGTCGGTATACCTCCTGCTCTGTGTGCGTACCTGCGAGCATCTGAGTGTGACGCTCGGCTGTAGCCATGTCACCGCGCACGGCGGGGCCTGTCTGCACCTGACGCGGATGCTCAGCCTCAGCAGCCTTCATGGCCGTCTCGACAATCAGCGGCTTCAACACATCAAACGACAAACCCTCCTCTCGCTGCAAACGGTCGGCTGCCATCGAATAGAGGGCATTGACAAAGTTGCAGGCCAGCACGCCTGTGAGGTGTATCTCGCGGCGGCGCTCGGCATCGGCACGGTAGCAATCGCTACTCAAGTAACCCGCCAACTCATCAATCTCCTGTGCCACGATCTCCGAAGAACCCTCGACAAAAAGCGGTACGTGCGAGAAATCTACTCGGCGGGCGGCGGTGAAGGTCTGGAACGGATACAATACGCCGCAACGCTCACGGTGTAGCGTCTCCATCTCGACACTGCCTGCCGTATGCACCACGATGGTATCTTCATAATATGGCAGAGTCTCCGCAACCTCGCCCACAGCGCGATCGCTCACCGCAATGATGTGAAAATCGGCTTCGGGAGCCTCCTTAAAATCGGCGATGTAGTCACAATTCGAGAGTGCAGCCACCTCGCGACCACGCTTCTCATTACGTGCCACCACTGCCAGCAGCTCCACGCCCCACGCCTCGGAGCAGGCCACAGCTACAGCCTCGGCAACATTTCCACTGCCGACAACAACTACCGTAAGACTCTTATTGTTCATTTTTAATCAACTCTATAATCAATTTATTATCTTCACTCTCTTTCGCCTGAGCCTTGATCTTGTCGATCGACTCGGCACAAGTCACGATCTGGGTGCTACGCTCCATCTCCACCTGCTCGAAGTTAAGACCCTCGTTCTCCACCGCCTCTATGACATCATATACTCTGAGTGTCGAGATGTCGCGCGTGGGGACATAGGCCACATCGTACTCTTTGTTTGAAATACGCACCTCGCCCAAAAGTCCAGAACGGGTGAGCGAGAAGATCAGATTGCTCAAGATTCGGGTCGGGATCTCCATCCTGTTACGCAACTCCGCTTCGGGAATAGCACCCTTACCATCGCGGATCCACTCCACAACGATTGTCATGATGCCCACCATCAACTTGCGGCGGCAGTCGTGGCTCGACATGAGCGATTGACGCTCCTCCTCGAAGCGTTTTTCGTTCTGGTAGGCAAACGACAGCTCTCCACCCAAAAGCAGAATCTCCCACGAAGTCTGCATCCACAGTAGGAATAGTGGCAGTGCGGCGAAGCTACCATAGATGGCGTTGTACGAGGTCATCCACTTTTGCAAGTAGAGGTAGCCCCATTGGAAACCCAAAAATACCGAGCCTGCGATGATTCCCGCCATCAGAGCCGATGAAAATTGCACTTTGGTGTTGGGCAGGATCACATATATCAGGGTGAACATCACCCACACGATAGCCATTGACCCCAACTCGGAACCTATGCGCAGCCACAAAGAATCGTCAACATCCAACAATTGGCGCGTGTAGGCCGCAAACGAGGTCGCCACGATCCAGAGAATCGGAGCTAAGATCACCACAGCTATATAGTCACTATATTTACGCGCCGCCGAACGGCTACTTTTAACCTCCCAGATGTTGTTGAAGGCATCCTCGATCGACCCGAACAGACGAATCACTGACCAGAAGAGTGTCACCAAACTGATCGCCGCCACCCATCCGCCCTGAGTGCGAGCAAGGGTATTTTGTGCGAAGTTGACGACATAGTCGACCACCTCTGGCAACTGCGGCAACAGACCATAGAGATTCTGCACCAGATCATCGGTCATGCCAAAGCCCTTCAGCACAGCGAAGATCAGCGCCACGATAGGCACAATCGAGATCAGCGTGTAGAAGGTCATGGCGGCGCTACGCACCATCGTGCCATGAGTCGACAGACCCTGCACCGTATAAAATAGCAATTTGTATTGACGTGCCGCCCAACGCAGAAACGGATTACGAATCTGCTCAGGCTTGAGTCGGAAGATTCCTTCTGTAAAGAAGGTTATCAAATCGGGAATCTGCATAGTTTTATTATATAAATCCAAATTGTGGCTTTCGCGCACCTTAGTTTCTTTTAGAAAAATCTTTCGCCGTCATAAATCTGGAATTACACCTATCTAATTATACAGCGGTTGCAGATTTGCAGGCTGTGGTGTGGGGGCTGGATCGGCAGCGCCGAGCGGCTTGATTATCATATCGTCAAAATATGGGGTGCTCACCTTCCATCCATCTTGACCAACAATCAAACCCGCCATTCCTCGCGGATAGAGAGCGCTCTCGGCCTTCACGACCTCTTTGCCATCTACCAAACCTGTAATCTTCGTACCCTCGAATCGCAAAGTGAGTTTATGCCAACCCTCTGGGTTGAAATTCTTGATTTTGCACTTGTCAAGAATCAACTCGCCGCCGACACTCACATCGCGCATACGCTTAATCAAAGCCTGCTGCTCGGCATCACCCACCAATTTGAGTTTATCCTTTTTGCCTCGCGAAATCACCAATTGACAATTTCCCTCAGCATCAATGTCCATATAATAACCCTTTGGCACAATGCCGTAACCTGTACCAACATGCTCGATGCGACCCATCACACCTGCCGAATCATCATCTTTTAACCACACATTGGCGCTGACCTCATAATCGGCCCAATCGCGATCACCGATGATGGTGTAGTGTCGCCAATCTGGAGCCCACGAGTTGGTACGCTGGGCGACAACTTGACGCAAGGCCATGCCCTTACCATCGGGTGATGGTGTAAGTTCAAATACGCCGCAGATATCGGCTGTATATAGTGGCAAATAACCGCGCTGCTCAGGTTTGGTATATTGGTCATAGTTGTCACGATAAGGCATCGGGAATGGTTTTGAGTCTGGAATATTCTCAAACTCACCCTTTTGCTGACCGCGTGTTGTCGAGAGCGAATATACGGTGTTAGGCTCAAGCGTGAGAGTAAAGGCTCCGCCCTGCAACTTCACATCCTCACACTGCACAAACTGCTCCTGCTCATTACTTTTCCACAAGCACAACGACTTATGCTTCAAACCGCCACTGACCTTAACATAGATCTGCTGAGGCTCCTTAGCTCCTTTGGTCTGGATGATGGCACTATAATCTCGACCCGAACGCAACGCAACCATGCTTCCGCCCTTATCAAGATTCACGCATCCGCTATCGAGATATTCCCAGCCCACCTCGCAGAATTGACCATAGTGAGCATATCCCCACAACGCCTGACGCACCTTATAATGACCGCTCCATGGCTCATAAGCCAACACCGTTGGAGGATCTTCGGCATAAGGCTCAAGAGGGTAGATACCTGCAATGTCGTACCAATTAATAGTCTTGGCAATGCGGTGGTTGACATAGTTGCTATTGAAGCACTCCACGATGCTGATTAAGGCATCGAATCCCTTTTTATAGACATGATCCTCGGTATCCCAGATACGCTTACCCATACGGTTTGCGGCCTCTTTAGCCTTTGGATCAATCGGAACTTCGCCATAGAAGACATGACCACCAATGATGTCGATAGCGTTACGCAACTCCTCATCCTTCTCCATATCGAAAACGAAGTTGAGTTTCGACTCATACCAATTATCAAAGGCGTGGATTGGCAGGTCCTCAAAACCATTGGCATCCAACGTCTTGCGGAACAACTTCACGAACTCATAGTTGTCGCCTTTCTCATTACGGCAACCGATAGCCGAGAACTTCAAGCCATATACATCGCGCAGACCCTCCAACCATTTCACATAGTAGTCGGCGGCATCCTGCGACCAGAAATTACCGTTCCCGATCCAATGTGGGGCACTCCATGCCGTACCGTCAAGCGTCAATCGAGGGTTACGCTGCTGCGCCTCCTTCATAATCCACCATGTATAGCCACGCGAATAGTTAAGATCCTCGCGCGTATGCATGTGACTCGGCATAGAGCCTTGAGTAGAGTTTCCGTCACCAGGGATCTCCACAAACAACGAGCTTACAGAAGCTCCCGTCAGCGGCTTATACACCATATCGAGAATCTGACTGCGCTGTGGCTCAGGATAATCCTTGAGCAAAACTGATGTCGCACCACCACCGTTCACCACACCAATTCCCTCAAACATCGCACCACCAGCTTTGCCGTCAAGGGTTATGCATTGTGCATTAGGGTCGGCCTTCGGAGCGCAACCAACAACTGCAAAGGCAAACGAGATGCTCAACAAAGTGAAGGCATACGTCTTAACGCAGGTTAAAAAATGATCAAGTTTCATAAGGTTTCTATTTTAGGTTTCGCATTTTGTAATTATGAGTTTACGCGGTAGGCTCTCTGCACACCCTTAATACGCATAATCGAATGAATCAACATATCGACCACAGCGGCACTCGGCACCTCAACACTCACCGAGCCAACGGCCGTACCATCGCCACGCGAAGTGAAGTTGAAGGTACGCATATTGAGCTTCAGCTCGCGCGTAATGACCTCGGTGATGTGGTTGGCTATGCCCGCTACATCGTGCGCCACAATGTTGATCGTTGCGCGGAACGAACCATCGGCATTGCTGCGCCAACGAGCCTCCATCACACGATAAGGGTAGTTCTCCTTCAGACGTGCCGCATTAGGGCAATCCGAACGGTGGATCGTAATACCCGATGAGATAGTCACAAAGCCGAAGATATCGTCACCCTTGATCGGGTTGCAACACTTGGCCAACTTATACTCTATGTTGTTGATCTTCTCGTCAATAACCAGCGCATCGGAGCTACGTGAAGGGGCTGCTGAAGCACTCTGCAACTCCTCCTTTCGGCGCTCAGCTTCGGCTGCCGCAGCACGGCGCTCAGCATCGGCCTCGCCTGAGATCCAGCTCTGCAAGATATCCTTGATCTGACCCATCTCGACCTTCTGCTCGGCAATCATCGAGTGCATCTCGCGGCCTGTACGCACCTTGAAGTGGCGGCACAGATATGCCACGACCTCATCTATCGGCAACTGAATCTTCCAATTCTTGAGCTTGCGCTCCAACTCCTCACGACCAATGCGGGCATGCTTCATCTGCTCCTCGCGGATGAACGATTTGATGCGGCCACGTGCCTTCGAGGTGACGCAGAACGAGAGCCAATCGGCCTTCGGAGTCTGATTTTTCTGGGTCATCACCTCCACAATATCGCCATTGCGCAACACCTCACGGATCGGCACAGCGCGGTTATTTACCTTTCCGCCCGTACATGTAGCTCCAAGCGAGGTATGGATATCGAATGCAAAGTCAAGCACTGTTGCCCCCTCTGGCAGTTTGCGAATGTCGCCGTTGGGCGTAAAGACAAAGATCTCGCCTGATGTAGGTGTAGCGTCAAAACGCTGAGTGAGCGAGTGTGTCGTCTCCTCCAACGCCTCACGCAAGCGGCTTAACCACTGTTCCGAGGTCTGGCCACCCTGCTGCACACCCTTGTAACGCCAATGGGCGGCGATACCGCGCTCAGCAACGGCATCCATACGCTCGGTACGGATCTGAATCTCTACCCAACGACCCTCGCCCGCCGAAACGGTGGTGTGCAACGACTCGTAACCATTCTTTTTAGGGATGGTGATCCAGTCGCGCATACGCTTGGGGTTTGGGGTATAGAAATCGCTGACGATTGAGTATATTGTCCAGCAATATTGCTTCTCGCGCTCAGGCTCGCAGTCGATAATGATACGCAGAGCGAAGATGTCGTAGATGCCATCGAAGTCGACATTCTGTTTACGCATCTTGTTCCAGATCGAATAGATCGACTTGGTGCGGCTCTTGACATGATATTTGATTCCCTGCTGGTCAATCTTCTCCAAAATAGGAGCTATGAAGCGGGCGATAAATGTCTGACGCTCGCTCTCAGTCTCCTCCAGACGGCGCGAGATATATTCATAATCCTTTGGCTCAAGATATTTCAGTGCCAAATCCTCCAACTCGCTCTTCAGATTATAGAGACCCAACTTATGGGCAATCTGGGCGTAGAGATTCATCGACTCCCAACTCTTCTTCTTGCGCTTCTCCTGAGGGAAGATATTGAGCTTACGCATCACCTCCAACCTATCGGCCAACTTGATCAAGATCACACGCGGATCTTCCGAGTAGCTGACGATCATATCGCGGAAGTCATCGGCCTGCTCCTTCGAGATCTTGAGTTTGATGTTCGAGATCTTACACAACCCCACGATGATTCCAAGCACCTGATCGCCGAACTCGGTACGAATCTGACGCGAAAGTTCATCCACGCTCTCAGGACGCTCCTTGCTGGCGATACGCATCACATCGTGCAAGATGGCGGCTACCGTAGAGTTACGACCCAATCCAATCTCGCGTGCCACGATCTCGGCCACAGCCACATCGTGATCCAGCAGCGGACTACCGTCATAACGCACATAACCCTCCATGCGCTCCTCGGCAAACGCGAGCGCCTTCTCAACCAAATCACAAGTGGTCTGAGAAAATGTCTCCTGCGTAAATTGGCATAAAGACTCATATCGTTGTTTCAGATCCATTACTACCTCCTCTTTTCGGGTTTACGAACAATATACAATATCTCTTGACGCAGAGCATACAACTCTCGCTCCTCGGCGCTGAACTGCTCCACATAATCCAACTCATCGACCTCAAATCCCGCCTCACGAAGTCTCTCGGCATAGTCGCGGCCATAGATGCGGCGGTGGT
>CAYTGT010000092.1:0-6864 GCA_964437405.1 uncultured Alistipes sp. | reverse complement strand
CACGACCTTCAGAATCCAATGGTTGGAATGAAACAGGAGTATTGGCAGGGATTTTAAAGAGCGCCGATCCATCCTCCTCGACCTCCACTTCGCCCAAATTACGCTTAATATCCCAGCCACTCTGAATACCCTGAGCAACATGATCCGAAGCCGAGTTAACGTATGTGTATTCGTATGCAAATACGCGCAATTTCTTAACCGTACCCTTAGGCACGCCAGGCAGACCTTCGCCCTCGTAGATATCTTGAATAAATACCGTAGCCTCCTTATCCTGAGGTTTGATACGATCAGGGATAACAGGTGGCACAGGTCGTTTATTGACAAATACAGGGTGGATCAAACCTTCGCCCTCGAACTCTGCCACGAGAGTCATATTGTCATAGACATCAACCAAATAGATTCCCCAAAGCGATTCTGGAGTGAGCTTTGCCGAAACCAAGAAATATTTATCGCTGATAGGGTATGGCTTGATAAACTGCGGCCATACGCTGTTAACCAACTCGTCTTTGATTATAGGAACAATCTCGCGCTTGCTAAATGGCATCTCTTGGATCATACCCTTAGTCTCCTTGCGACCCTTAGATGGATCAAACAAGATTAGACGACCCGAACGAGCAATACCATGATGACCCGATATAATTCCTACAAATGTATTATTTCCGCCTGGCAGGGGTTGCACATCGAAGATACTATTTGGGAACCATCCTCCGCTACCGTACAGGGCCTTAGTTTCGGTACCATCTGGATTAGCATGCATCACAAAACGAGAATAGTAGTGAGTAAGGTCAGTATACTCCCAACGAACATACATCAGACGACCATTATTCATCACGCGAGGATGCCAATTGGCATCTTGATCAAATGTCATACGTCTCAACTCGCCTGTCTCAGGCTCATACAAAATCATATTACCCACCTGATCCGAACCATTCACACAAGGTACACCTTGATAACCGATATTGCTCATAGCGATGATACGGCCACTCGGCATATATGCCGCATCGAAGAACTCCAAATCAGGCTCCTCGCACTTGATCACCTTGTGCATATTCGAGCCATCACGATTAACCTCATAAACACCCCAACGGCGATTGTCGTCTGCAGCAGTAAAGAGGATTCGTTCACCATCCCAATGCAGCAACAGATCGGCCACCGAACTACCATTTTCGGGTTTATAAATGGTACGACTTTGCACCGCACCTCGAAGGTTACTCAACTCAGCGATCTCGGCATTGAAACCGCTACGAGAAGATGACGACTGATTCGACCAATTATTATTCTGAGTACCGAGCGAAGGTGCCCACACTTGACGAGCATTGTCTCCGACACGATACCTACCAACAATCACTTTCGCATTGTCTAACAATGGGTTAGATAACAATATCTCACGTTTTAGTTTAACCATTTCAGTTATCGCCGCCGCATCTGTTTTGCCACTCAGCGCCTCCAACTCTGCGAGCTTCTTCCCATAGAGCTTGGCATCATAATTTTTATCACGACAGAAATCAGCGTACGCACTTCGTATCGACTCCAAACTAAAGTATTGCATCTCTGCCTGAGTGCGCAACACAGACGCTTTGTCGGCAGAGATCTGCCCCCATGCCGTAGAGAGACTAAAGAGCAGAAGAATCAAGGTTAGTTTCTGTTTCATGGTATGTGGTAATTTATTCTGCTTACATAAAAACTTTTATAATCTGCCTCTGACGATACATCGAACCCACTTTAAACCTTAGGCCATCACAACACCCTCTATCTCGATCAAAAGCTCTTCGCGACAGATATCTGCCAACAGATAGAGCATATCTACCTCTGGATAGTGTTGCGCCACCCACTCGCTCACTCGCAACGTATCCTCCTCATGCTTCAGATAGGCTCTCATAGCGCCATATTGCATCGTGCTATCACACTTTGCGCCGCTTGACAGGAGGTTTTCCACAGCGACCAAACGATCTATATTCTCCATCGTCAACGCCGCCTGTCCAACTGCATCCTCCTCACAACTCTCTTCGCCACGTATAGCGGCAGTGCCAGAAATATAGACCGAAGGGATCGGAGTCGCCATATATCTCGCACGCTCAAACTTAGGAGTCGATTTAAACTCCTCGCCACCCTCAATCAGCACCTGCTGAGAGTAGGCATGAGCCGAGATCTGTAACGGATTATCAACCGCAACGCTACATTCCGAGCTAAGTTTGACCGCATCGAACACAACAACCACACCACCCGAATGGGTACCGATTCCTGTGGCAGCAGGGTAGCCATTGAGCCACTCGGCCTGAGAATAGAATCGGCTGCGAGCATCATTAAATAGCTGATAATGTTGACCACTATCGCTCAAAGCTGTTATCCGCTCGATATAATTCCATTGACGAGTAATGTCATCCACCGCGCAACCCTCCGCTGCAAGAATCGCCCCCACACGCTCGAAAATTGCATCGGCTTGGCAATCAATCGACTCAGCCAAATCGGAGCATATACCAGCCGACAGAATCTCATCGCCGATAGTTACATAATCCTCATGGCGTACCAGCTTTTCGGCATTAGATTTCTCTATATAGGTCACCTCCGCCGCCAAAGTACAACGTAGAGGAGATTGAGCAACCAACGCTAATAGAGGTTGTTCCGCACCGAAAAACTCTCGACACATCTGCAACATCATCGAGCGCAGAGCGAGGTACTCCTCGTTAGATTTCGCATCAGCAAAAAACAAGATCCTAATGGGATAGTATTCCGCCACATCCGCACTCTGCGCGAAATTTTGCGTCACGCCACGCGAAATACCTTGCAAAATATCCTGCATCGCAAGGCGGAAACTTTCAGCCGTAGATCTATGTATTTTATAAAATTTATCAATCATTACTATTTATAGTGAGTTTACATACTCCGCCAATGCTTCGGCATCTTTAGCAGAGATTTTTCCTTTAATTCCATGTTTATGCACCGTAAATACCTCCGCCATCGTTGCCGCGCGGCCATCGAATAGATATGGAGCCGTACGCCACACCTCTTTGAGAGTAGGAGTATCCCAACCCTCATCAAACTCCACATCATCACCTATTCGATGCATCTGCATATCGGTATAGTGAATCCCCGAATGGCAATCGGCGCAACCATGCTTCTCATACACTTTACGTCCTGCCAAAGCCTTCTCCGAGAGTTTCCCATCAACAAGATATGGACTTGGAAGCGGTTTTAGCGACTTGATATATCGGTCAACACACTCAGCCACAGACTCCTCGACATCGCAGAATTGAATAAATTTATATCCCGCTCTGACAGCCAAACCCGCATGCTCACGGATTCCCGAAATCATACAGCGTGGAGTCTCAAAACTGAGCAACATACTCTTACAATTTTTGGGATTTCCGATACCATCATTCATCAAATCCCAATTCATACCATCCGTACGGCCATTACCTGGGTGACAACCATTGCACGACTGCCAATTCTGATAACAAAGTGCCGCATCGTTGAACGCTCTTTCGCCACGATCTATGGCACTCTCGCGGCGATGCGGATTGCAGGCCAAAAACTCAACGCTCTGAGCCGAAAGATCAACCACATTCAACGTATCGGAAAAATAGGTTGGCACATACACCTTATCACCCGACAATGCCATTTTACGCGGGCCGTTACCATAGAGCGGTACTCGTTTGCGTATGCCCTGCATAAAATATAGGTCATAATCGAGTTTTGAGTAGTCTTTATAAGCTTTCAGCTTCTCAACCATCGCGGCATAATCAATCACGCTCACTTCATGCGTTCCTGAGTGTGAAACGACTAAGTATTTGCCATTACACTCAACATCCCAAATACCGCCCGCACCTCGATCTGGTTCATCCAACGACATCGAGCCGATCAAGCACTGATTCTCGGTATCAATCACACTCACCGCATTGGTATTCATCCAACCCTGCTGCAACTGAGAAGTGGGGACTTGAAAGCGACCGAGATTGTGAGCTACGAAGACATATCTACCATCTTCGGAACGGGTTATTCCACGTAAAGCATTACTTCCGTTACTTAGCTTTATATCCTTCACCCTCTGCATTTTACCGCAATCGACAACCGACACATCAGCCGCCACATAATCTACATCGGCACGCTGCTTAGGCAGGAAATTGCAGACATAAAGATATAGGCCATCTTTCGACAACACAGCGTCACATGGCTCACGCAGAAGCTCCACCTCGCGCAACTTTTCTCCCGTCAGGGCATCATGTTCGCTAAGGGTGGATTTATATCTATTGCACACATAAATTTTCGCTCCGTCTTGACTCACAACAGGCGAACACGCACCCATACTCGCTTCTGCTTTGAAAACAAAAGAGCTCTTATCGCCCGCAAGCTCCACGCCATAGAGATAGCCTTTATCATAAGACGCTGTTAAATAAGCCTTATCCCCATGCACCGTAACACCCGTCACAGGAGCCTCTGTCTTCCATCCAAATTGGGCGACACCTCGGCCATCAATCATCCTAACCTCATTAATTCCACCATTAGCCAGAAGCAAATAACCCTCTGACGTCACAGCCACATCTGACGTGTAATGGGGTAGACTACCCTCACTCTCTAAAGAGGAGGAGAGCAGACCAATGGCAAATATGGCCAATGGAAGAAGACGGAAGATATTTTTAATCATGTTTCGGTATAGTCCTATTGGTATTATATAAACCTTATGTGGTATATATACTTAATGCAAATATACTCAATTTTTAATGATTATCAAGGATTATTCGCCTTGAAATAGTTGACACGAAGAAAATAGATACAAATATTTTAACGAAAAATAAAAAATACGGGCTAAAGATGTTGCATATAAAATATTTTTTATACTTTTGTTTTACTAAAAAAAGCGGTTGTAAGGTTAGGCTTAAAGACGGATCTTGTGACCGCCAATTTATTTATTAAACAACAACAAACAATACTCTTATGTAATTTAATTTGCTTAACTGCTTAATGAAGAGACTCTTTACCTTTTTGGGGGCTATGGTATTCATGGCTGGGTCTGCAGCTTGTGCACAGGAAGTTTCGAGTAATGTGCCTCCGCAGACCGCTGTATCAGATGTAGCAACGACAAGTGCTACAGGTACTGTAACAACCGAAGATGATGTGGATCTTATTCCCAGCATCTCTCTTGATTCGAGATTTGGCTATGAACATACTTTTTCGGGTAAGGCCGCAGGTTTTGGCGGTGACGGATTTTACCTGAATATAGATGGCAGTATAAGCAAAAATTTCTCATATTCGCTCAGTCAGCGACTATTCTCCTCTTCGGGCAAAGACGATTCTGTATTTGACTATACCGATTGGCTCACTCTGACCTACGATGTGGGGCAGTTCAGCTTCACAGCTGGTAAAGATGTTGTCAAGGTCGGCAGCTTTGAGTACGATGCCTATGATATTGATTCATACTTCGATATGAACTCTCTATTCTACAATAGCTTTAGCTGCTATCAGTGGGGAGTGTCAGCTACGTGGACAGGAAAGGAGGATGATCGTTCGGTTTCGTTTCAAGTCACAAACTCTCCCTTTGCATACTCGCCTAAACAGGACAATATGTATGCCTACAACATAGCCTATACCAGCTCTTACGACCATTACGAGCTTTACGGCTCATTCAACTTCTTTGAGTATGAAAAGGGCGAATTTGTAAAGTGTGTAGCATTGGGCAATATGTTCTATTTCGGGGATTTGTCGATAAATCTCGACCTAATCGCACGCGCCGATGATTGGAAAGACGACATAGATGATGATCTTACCGTTACTTTAGCACCATCGTATAATTTCGGTGAGAGCGTACGTCTGTTCGGCAAATTCGGTTGGGAGAGTTGCGCCAACGATCTGAAGTACGATTTTTGGGGAGAGTATCTCAGCGAAGAGGATAAAGCATTAGCAAACGAGGAGAATGAGGCTGTGATGCCAGCATTCCTACTCTCCGACAAAGATTATATTTTCTATGGTGCAGGTTTGGAATACTTCCCACTCAAAGAGAACAAGAGCGTTCGTCTGCACGCAATATGGGCATCGAACAACTACACCAAACGCCATGTGTTGAACATTGGGTTGACTTGGAAGTTTGACTTGGTAAATGCATTCAGACATATAGCCCGAAAGGCAAGATAGTTATATTCACTTATTTTTAAACTGTTACTAAAGAGATGAAGGATTCAAATTTCATCATCGAGCTAAATCATATCTCTAAAAGATTTGGCGACAAGGTCGTTTTGGATGATGTTAGTTTGTTTGTAAAGAAGGGCGAGTTTGTGACTATCCTCGGTCCTTCGGGTTGTGGTAAGACCACTCTGTTGAGAATATTGGCAGGATTCGGTAAAGCCAGCGAGGGAGAGATCCGTATTGCAGGCGAGGATATAACCGATGTTCCACCACACCTCAGACCCGTCAATACCGTATTCCAGCGATATGCACTCTTCCCACACCTTAATGTATATGATAATATCGCATTCGGACTGAAACTCAAAAAGGTGAAGGCCGATGAGATCGACACCCGTGTGCGCCGTGCTTTGAAGATGGTGGGCATGACCGACTATGAGTGGCGCGATGTAAACTCTTTGTCGGGAGGTCAGCAGCAGCGCGTAGCTATCGCTCGCGCTATCATCAACCGTCCACAGGTGCTTCTGCTCGATGAGCCATTGGCAGCACTCGATTTGAAGATGCGTAAGGATATGCAGATGGAGCTTAAGCAGATGCACAAGGATTTGGGCATCACATTTGTCTATGTAACTCACGATCAAGAGGAGGCTTTGACACTTTCAGATACAATCGTAGTAATGAGCGAGGGTAAAGTACAGCAAATCGGCACCCCTATCGACATCTACAACGAACCAGCCAACGCCTTTGTTG
>CAYTGT010000091.1:0-6891 GCA_964437405.1 uncultured Alistipes sp. | reverse complement strand
TCAGCCATTGAAACAAATGCAGGCGGATGGCAGTGGCAAAATGCAATCCCGATCAAAATTTTATGTTCGAGTACAAAGATGGAGTTGGCTATTCCGCGCTCGGCATTGGGTATAAAGTCTGGAGATGATTTTGAATTAGAGTTCAAATGGGTGGATAATACTCAAGTGGAAGGCGATATTTATGATTTTTATTTGAGTGGAGATGTCGCACCTTTAGGAAGATTTAACTACCTTTACAGAGCTAAATAAAGAGTTGTTGATTAATACTACACGAATTAATAATGTCTACCATTAAAGATAGAATTGCTGAGATAAAATCTACGCTTCGGTCAGGCGTTGAGTTGCTTGCTGTGTCGAAGTTTCATCCTTCAGAGTGTATTGAGGATGCATACGAGGCTGGTCAGCGTCATTTTGGCGAGAGTCGCCCTCAGGAGCTGAAGGCGAAGTATGAAATTTTGCCCCAAGATATCAAGTGGCACATGATAGGCCATTTGCAGACCAATAAAATCAAATATATTGCACCGTTTGTCCATCTCGTGGAGTCGCTTGATAGCGAGCGTTTGGCTGCCGCAATCGACAAAGAGGCTGCCAAGTGCGGACGAGTGATTGATTGTCTTTTGGAGATCCATGTTACCGAGGAGGAGAGTAAATCGGGTTGGGATTGGGATGAACTCTATCAGTTTGCCTCCTCTGGAGGCTTCCAACGTTACCCCAATATCCGTATTCGAGGCGTTATGGGTATGGCTACGTTTACTTCAGATGAGAGCGTTGTGCGCCGTGATTTTGAGCGTTTAGCCGAGTGTCGTGCTCGCCTTGCTGAGTTCTTCGATGAGAGCTTCGATATACTCTCTATGGGAATGTCGGATGACTATCAGTTAGCAATGGAGTATGGTTCTACCGAGGTGCGTATCGGCTCTACGATTTTTGGTCAAAGAGAGTATTAAGTTTTGGAATTATATACTTTAGTGTTTGTAGTTTTATTTCTTGTCATTCCACATCACGAACTTCAGGTGAGTGATGATTGGAATCTCTACAAAGAGTACATTTGAGCTTAGGGACTCCAATCCTCGCCTAACGGCTCGGTGGAGTGACGATTTCACAATACTAAAGCAGAGATATGGTTAAGTTTTAGTTTAGATAAACTATACAAGCATTTATAAAACAGTGGCTTATGGATAGAAAGGAATTTCTGAGTGCAATGCTTGCTTTGGGTGGTACGGCTTTAGCTTCATCGGCAACAGCCTCTACTTCATCTGCTGTGTTGGAGGAGTTAGAACGACTCTCCCGCCGAGCAAAGGGACGCATTGATCCAGCCAAGTGTATCATCATGTCCGATATACATATCTGTGGCGAGTTTGATCAAGAGGGCAAACCTCGCCATTATCCCTACAACCCAATATGTTTTGCGCAACATGCCAAAGAGATTCTCTCGATGCGTCCTCTGCCTGCAAACCTAATTATTTTGGGTGATATTGCGTGGGATTATGGTCATGAGTCGGATTATCGCTATGTTGCCCAACTCTTTGAGCCTCTTGAGCAGGCGGGCATAAAGATTACCGTTGCGATGGGTAACCATGACCGCCGACAGACTTTCTTGCGTCAATTCCCAGAATATCAGCAGCAAACTCAAGTCGCCGAGCGAGTTGTATCGGTTGTAGAACTACCCTATGTAGATTTCATAGTGCTGGATTCGTTGGATCAGCTCTCTGACGAAAAGGCAAATGTCGCAGGTGCGATGGATGCGGCACAGTTAGAGTGGCTCAAGGAATATTTGGCATCGAGCAAACGACCTGCTATATTGAGTGCTCACCACCCTATGACCGATCTGCGAGGTGTTGAGGGTGTGATTGCTGCGAGTAAAAATGTTGTAGGTTACATCTATGGCCATCTTCATATCTGGGATAAGGGTGTTCGTATCATTCGCCCATTGGCGCCTCAGCGTATGGTGCCATCGATTACCATACCTTCCACCTTCTATGGTGACATAGGTTATGCGGTGATGGAGTGCGATTCGGAAGGTGCTACGATCAACTACTCTTCGAGTGGATTTTGGTGGCCACAACCAGTAGAGAATCCACCTAAGGAGTGGGCTCAACGTCAAGCAGATCTTAAGCGCGAGAAGTGTAGAATATTGTTTAAATAAATATTTATTTCATTAAAAAAGTTGCAACCTGTGAAGATTGCAACTTTTTCTATGGAACATACACCTCGTCAAAAACCTCATTATTGTCGGCGGTGAACATCCGAGTTGTGATGTTGTATGGCTCACCTCCGTTGGGGTGCTTGTATTTTGCTATCACAAGAAAGGCTTTGAATCCCTGTTGTGGATACTCCACCTCAACTTTGGCTTTGCCACGATGAGAGATGCTAAACTCCTTTGCATGAAATTTATGAGGTCTAAATTCTTTATCGTCAGATTCAGCCTCCCATAACAGAATCTGCTTTAAATGCCTCTTGTTAAGTGTTAGGTTTATAGTCGCAGAGTTTTTTCCTTCGCTGATCGAATAATCAAATTTAGGATATTTTTTCTGATTGATGGTCTGTGCGAAGAATGCCTCCAATGTATTAAACGCCGCCTTTTTGTCGCCCAACGAGTGGCCAGCATTTGTGACGTATGAGACCTGAGTCATCCCAGGGATCGCATCAATATAATTCTTCACAGCATCCACACACCAAAACTCATCGTTTGTGCCAAAAAATAACATTTTCGGTAGCGTGTATTTCTCGCGATAGGAGTATGGATCAATCATTGTGACCAACTCTTTGCCCGCAGAGGTTGAAGCCTGCTCGGTCAATCCGAGGTTGACATAATCTTGAATGTGGATACTATAACTTCCATACATGTGTCGCTGATATGGTACGTTGACAGGCATGTTGAGTATGTCGATAACCATCGGCGCTATTGCAACTATTCGCTGATCGTCTGTTGCGGCAGTCAGCCAAGTAGTCCAACCGCGTTTCGAGATACCGTTCATAACAAAACGATTGCTTTTTACTGCGTGGCCTCTCTTCTCGGAGAACTGCTCTATGGCGTCCATAGCACGTATGGCGCTCTTAGTCATTGGAAATAATAGTGGCCACGAGTAATCGCCATCTTTCTGGAAGTTATGTAGCGTATATGATACCAACATATCTTCAGTCATACCACCATATAGCGGTTGACGTGGCACTTGCCAAAGTATGGCTGTCAGCGCTCTGCAACGAGCGGCAATGTTGCCCATATACCCTATCAAGTAGTGATCCCAACTATGATAATTAGGCTCTCCTGTCTTTTCGTTGGCACTTCCGCCTGAGATGTGGATCAGCGTCTGGCTATGTTTTATCTGTTTGGGTACAAATATCACCAATTCGTGGATCCACTCCTTCTCGCGCCATGTTTGAGATTGCATACGCAGACGATAGGCGGTGTAGTCATCATGCACAAGCGAATCTCGACACTCCCACATAAACGACTTATCTCCGTTGTTGATATAGCTCTTTAATGCATTCTCGGCCGTTATCTCCTGCGCGGAAATGTTCCACGCAAGAAGTAACAGGCATATTGCAAAAATATTTTTCAAAGTTTTCATAGCGCGTAGAGGCTTAAATCTTGAAGGCTATTTTCGGTATTCTACAATCAAACTACGAATTTTGTAAGGATTGTTCATTTTACCTCACTCTCAGTCGGCGGCCGATCTGCAAAACGGTGGTCTTTTTGATGCCATTGAGCTGGCAAATTTTAGTAACCGTTGTGCCGTTGTTGATGGCTATGCGACCCAAAGTGTCACCCTTGCGGACTACATGGTACTTGATAGCTACAGCCTCTTTAGCTATCTTCTTATCCTCCTCATCGCTTTGTATCTCTTCCTCGAAGTCCTGAGTGAAGCGAGAGTATGGACTGAAGTAAGTTCGCTTCAAGAGGAATGTCTCGCGGCGTAAATCTCCCGACTCGAAGTCGATAAGTCGCATAGGATCGAACGAATGACCCTTATAGCGTATCTCGTAGTGTAGGTGAGAGCCTGTGCTTCGGCCTGTATTACCTCCTGCACCAATCACCTGACCAGCTGTAACCCACTGATTTGGCTTCACATCTATGCGTGAAAGATGGGCGTAATATGTCTCCAGACCATTGTCGTGGCGGATAATTACCAAATTACCATATCCTCGTGCGATGTAACCAATGTAACGTACTCGACCGTCAAATGTTGAATATATAGGATCTCCTGTCTCCAAATCAATGTCGGTACCCTGATGTATCTTTCTGCGGCGAGGTCCATACTTCGATGTTACACGTCCCTTCACAGGGTAGTGGTAACTCTTGAGCGTATCCACCAAATCAACAACCATCGACATTGGAATATCCTTCAACTCCACATTATATGGGTGGGTCTTGGTAGTGTCCCAATTCTCGATAAATACAGTCTCGTCTGTACCTGAGATGGATCTGTCACGTACATACTGCCAAGTGTTGTCGTTGAAAAGAACGATGCTCAAACCTGGACTTGATGATGGGATTGTGTCTACCACAATGGCGTCTGTGGTGTCGATACTCTTTTTCGACTCCAGAGGAACTCGTTTAATAATCACAGCGTCCTCAGGCAGAGAGTCTTTGTTTGCGATAGTGTTGTTTTTGATTGGTACTTCTTGTGCTGTCACCGTGCCGAATGTCAATAATCCGAAACTGATGATCAGCGTTTGGCGTAAATTCATTGTTTCTTGGGTTCTATAAAATTTATTATTCGTTTTCTTGCTCTTTGATCAACTCCTCGGCGCACTCCAAAGCCTTGTAGAACTCCTCGCCGAAGCGTCTTATGATAGGCTCCTTGAGAGCCTTATATATCGGAAGTCCGATCTTGCGACCGCACTCCACAGCATCGTGACATACTGCCCAGCGGTGGTAGTTAAGTCCGTATGTGCCGTTCGAGAACTTCATCACACGGATAGGATAGAGATGGCAGGAAATAGGCTTGAGGAATGAGCATTTACCCTCTCTGTAAGCTCGCTCGATGGCGCAGAATGTAATCCCGTTCTCCTCAAAAGCGTATGCACACTCGGCATTGTTGACAAGTGGCGTTGTATAGTCTCTGTCAGAGTCCACCACCATAAATCCCTGCTTCTCAACCTCGCGGCGACCCTCTTCGGTCATATAAGGTGCGTAAGCTGAGTAGTTCTCCTCCAGCTCATCGACCTCCTCCAACTCAAGTGGTGCACCAGCATCACCCTCTACGCAACAAATGCCCTTGCATTTGCCCAAGTCGCAGGCGAAACACTCTCTTAGGATGTCGGCGCTAACAATTTTGTCATCTATCTCTATCATGGATTGTAAATATCTTTATATCTAAACTCTAAAATCTCCTCGGTCATTCGTAAAAACTCTTTGGCTTCGTTCCCCTCGCTACACTCTGGCGAAAGTTCTTCGGCACGCTTGAAATCATTTATCGCGCTACCCCATTCGTTGAGCCTGAAATAACACTTACCTCGCTCTAAATATAACTCGGCGTTGTCTGTGTCGGTCGCGATGGCTGCTGTTAATGCTGCAACTTTGCTCGCTGTGGTCCATAATCTGTGCTCCTTGATGTAGGCGGCAACTGTCTCTCCCACTATCTCGCTCAGATCCTCACCTCGCTCAGCCTTGTCGCGCACCTCAGTTGAGGAGTAGTCATATTGCGGTGCATCTTTCAATAGCGTGGTACGCTCGGTCTTAAATTCCATCTCTACCCCAGGGCGAGGATAGACGAAAATATCATATCCAGCGATAATCTCATCGGCCTCACGCCAACGTGGTAGTTGATTTATGAGGTCGGTGCCCATCAATATCGCAAAATCCATCTCTGCGCTGTAATTCTCGCTCAGATGTCGCAACGTGTTGATGGTGTACGATGGCTTTTCCAACAGAAACTCAATCACCGAAGGCTGTATCTGCTCTGGAAATCGCGACTCCTTGCATGCGATCTCCACCATTGCGTAACGATCCATCTCCTGAGCTAAAGTCCAATTCTGCTTGAATGGATTTTGTGGCGTGATGATCATCGCTACCGTATCGCATAGGTTATGTTCGATTGCGTACTCTGCCAGCGCAATGTGTCCTCGATGTATCGGGTTGAACGACCCGAAATAGAGCATCATTCGTTGCTTTGCCATATCGTTAAGCCCCTTCTTTTAAGGTTTCTTAAAGGAAATTGTTAATCACCTGCTTAGTCTCCTCGACAGCCGTAGCAAGGATGTCGTTGATGATCACGTGGTCGAACTCTGGTGACTTCGAGATCTCGAACTCAGCCTTTGCGACACGCTTCTCGATGGTCTCCATCGAATCTGTACCGCGTCCGATCAATCGCTCGCGCAACACTTCGATTGACGGTGGCATGATAAAGATCGAGCAAGCATCCTCGCCGAAAATCTTTTTGAGGTTAATGCCGCCCATCACATCCACATCGAATATAATGACGTTGCCCTTCTCCCAGATTCGCTGCATCTCGCTCTTCAGCGTACCATAGCAAGTGCCGTTGTAGACCTCCTCCCACTCGACAAAAGCATCCTCGCTCACTTTCTGGCGGAACTCCTCCTGCGAGAGAAAGAAATAATCTATTCCATTCTGCTCAGCACCTCGTGGCGCACGTGATGTGGCCGAGATTGAGAACTCGAACTGAGGAAATATCTTCAAAAGCTCCTTCACGATTGTGGTCTTGCCTGAACCGCTTGGGGCCGAAAAAATTATAAGTTTACCTCGCTGTGTCATTGCTACAAAATGTTAAGTACTTGCTCCTTGATCTTCTCCAATTCATCCTTCATCTTCACCACCAAGATCTGCATATTGGACTCGTTTGACTTTGATCCGAGAGTGTTGATCTCGCGACCCATCTCCTGAGCGATGAAACCGAGCTTTCGACCCACAGCCTCCTCAGATGCAGCTAC
>CAYTGT010000090.1:0-6911 GCA_964437405.1 uncultured Alistipes sp. | reverse complement strand
GTTAGCTGCTCGTGCTCCATAGATAGAGGTTGACGAAGCGTCCTTCAAAACTGACAAAGACTCAATATCGGCAGGATTGATAGTATTGAAATCACTGCTTGAGATAGGCACTCCGTCCAAGATATAGAGCGGAGCGGTACCTGAGTTGATAGAGTTTGTACCACGAATAGTCATCACGGTCGCAGCACTTGGCTCTCCCGTATTTGACAATACCGAAAGACCTGCAACCTGACCCTGAAGCGCTTGATCGAAAGCTGCGGTAGGAGTTTTCTCGATCTTCTCGGTCTTAACCGATGATACCGAACCTGCCACAGTACCCTTCTTGCGGACACCGTAGGCGATCACCACCACATCGTCAATCGACTCAGCCTCGCTCTCCATCGCAAGGTTATAAGTCACCTGTTTGCTATTCGATGGAACCTTATACTCCACACTTTTGAAACCCAAGTATGAGAAGGTTAACACCGTACCCGCCTTCACATCAATGGTGTATGTACCATCAATAGACGAGGTTACTCCTTGAAAAGAATCGGTAACAACCGAAACACCGATCAGAGGTTCTCCACCATCGGCCGCTGTGATTGTACCGCTAACGGTCACGTTGCCGCTACTCTGCGAGTAGGACATCTGAGGAGCGGCAATCATCAATGCCACTAAAAGACCGAAAATTAGTTTATAAATACTTTTTATATACATAATGCGCAAAATTAGCACTTATTCACGAATCCACCAATAAATAATGCATTTTTATGCTTTTTCTGACTATTTTTTTTGAATTTATAAGAAAAACTTAATTTTTGATTAATCTGCTTGATAAAATTTCTATTTCCATCCGCCATTGCGCCACCACCATCGACAGAAAATTTGCCCACAAAAAATTACACTTTCGATCCACAAAATCGCACAAAAGGTCACAATCGAGCACTGAGAGAAGTTTGGCACAGCGATTGATACTCAGGTAGGCATGTTTACTCAAAAAAATTTTGAATCAGTATGAAAAAGATCTTACTCACACTTTCAATTTTAGCACTTGCCTTCGCTGCGACAAGTTGCTCGGAACAGAAAAAATGGAACCAAAAACAGAAACATCAGATGCGTGAGGCGTTGCGCCAATATCGAGACATGATCTATTTGCAGGATCTAACCGATCCTGAGTTTATCATCTTCACCGATGATGTGGCGACTGATATCGAGAGTGCATACCCCGTTTATGCAACTTTTATTCAGATTCCTGAAGTAAATGACACCATCGACATGTTTGTCGTCAGCACCATCGTAGAAGAGCTACAAGAGGATGCACACAATATGCGCCACCTCTACCCTTATCGCTATTTGGTGAGTCAGGGAGTGTTGCCAGATAAGCTCACCCACGAGCAGCAAAGAGAGTTTTACAAATGCTTTGCTCAGAAGGTAAACAACAGTTATTCGGACGTTAATCAATTCCTTAACGCGATACTCGCCGATACCTCGGCCACATCAAAGATCTCACAAATGCAACAGCAATGCGCCAGCGAGTTATTCGATTGGGTGATCGAGGTTGAGGAGGTTGAGATTACGCAATAGACACCACTACCAACATAATTTTACCTTTTTCCTAACAACAATGAAGGGGTGCATAATCAACATAATTATGCACCCCAAACTATTTACATCAGCCGACAATACTATATTATATATATATTATCAGCTCTCTCAACCTCTACTACTCCAAGAACTCGCGGCGAACGATAACTCTAACAGCTCGATGGTGAATACTCATACTGAAAGGCGATCCACCCAACAACTCGCCATCAACTTGCAACGGGATATCGGGAGTAGACTCGACACGTATCCTACTGCCTCGGAAGTGCTTTACGTGGCCGATAGTATAGAAACGACCATCGAACAAGCGCTTGATGCGAAATGCCAAATGCCACCAATGGAAAGGTTTAACCAATGTGATATCGAACAAACCATCATCAGCCACGGCATTAGGCAAAAGGTTGAAACCGCCACCATTGAACTTACAGATACCCATATTGAGGGTAAAAAACAGATCGTTGTAGACAAGTTCATCATCAATCCACACTTTCACACCCGAAGACTTATAACGCAGATATGCCTTTAATGCCGCCTTAGCATAAAGCGAGACACCTCGCTCGCCCTTAGCTTTATAATGCTCGTATAGGCGCGTAACAGTAGCATCAAATCCAGCACCTGCCATGTTGGCCATATAACGCTTCTGAGAGAATTGCGACTCCTCGTAATTCACCTCGCCCACATCTTGCAGGAAAGTGTGCCCCTCGACAATAGCACGTATCGCTTCAGAATAGTTTTTCGGCAGACCAAACATCCTGATCCAGTCGTTACCCGTACCGACTGCAATAACTGCGACCGTAACATCCTCGGTTGGAACAACTTGCTGAATAAACAAACCGTTGACAACCTCATGGATCGTACCATCACCACCGATGGCAATGATACGGCGATAACCCTCATTCACAGCCTGAACGGTTAGTTCTGTCACATGATATTTATGCTGCGAAAAGACCAACTCATAGGGGATATTATTATCCCTTATGAGCTTAGTAATGAGCGGCAGATCCTCCAAGCCCTTGCCCGATCCAGCAACAGGATTGACAATCACATACCACTTATCCTTTATCTGTACCTCTGCTGACACGACTTTTTATTTCTTAGGTGCATTAGCAAGTGTATGGAGCAGGAAGTCATAAAACTTCTCTACCGATGCGATCTCTACCTTCTCATCTGGAGAGTGTGGATAACAGATTGTCGGGCCAAACGAGATCATATCAAGACCTGGATAGTTCGAGCCGATGATACCACACTCCAAACCTGCGTGGATAGCAGTAACGGCTGGACGCTTGCCATACAAAGCCTCGTAAGATGAGAGCATAGCCTTCAAAATTGGTGACTCCATATTTGGATTCCAACCATCGTAGCTACCCGAAAGCACAACCTCAAAACCTACAAGTTCCAATGTAGCCTTGATTGCATCCGACAAAGCCTCCTTCTCTGAGCGAACCGATGAACGAACAAGGGTCTGCACCTTGATAGAACTACCATCAGACACCACTCGCGCCATATTGTTAGAGGTCTGTACCAAGCCCTCCATAGCCATTGACATCTTCTCAACGCCGTCAGGACAAGCAACCATAGCCGCCATCAAAGGCTTAGCCACCGCATCAGGGATAATCTCCGCGGCAGGCGAAACCTTCTCAGCCTTGATTGAAATAGAGTCCTCGATACCTGCGAACTCAGCCTGAGCCATCTGCTCAAATGCCGCAACCTCAGCCAATGCTGCGTCAACATCAGCCGCCTTAACAAGCACTGTCGCAACACACTCGCGTGGAATAGCGTTACGCAAGCCACCACCATCTACTGCAGCCAACTTCAACTCCATCTTAGCCGAGAGCTTACGCAAAAGGCGGAACATGAGTTTATTTGCGTTAGCACGCTGGCAGATAATCTGAATACCTGAGTGACCACCCTTACAGCCCTTAACAGCGATCTCCAACGTCTGATAGCCATCAGCAGGAGCAGCCTCTGCCTCATATGAAAGCGATGCATTGACATCAGTACCACCTGCGCAACCTACATACAACTCGCCCTCAGTCTCAGAGTCGAGATTCAAAAGGATATCGCCCTTCAAAAGTCCACCCTTCAAGCCGAAAGCTCCATCCATACCTGTCTCCTCGGTAGCTGTAAACAATCCCTCGATTGGGCCATGCGCCAAACTATTATCCTCCATCACTGCAAGGATAGCAGCGATACCAATACCGTTATCAGCGCCCAAAGTTGTACCATTAGCAGTTACCCACTCGCCATCAATATACGCCTCGATTGGATCGTTGATAAAGTCAAACACCTTATCATTATTCTTCTGAGGAACCATATCCACATGAGCCTGCAACACGATACCCTTACGATCCTCCATACCTTCGGTAGCTGGTTTCGACATATAGACATTGCCAGCCTCGTCAACCGAATGTTCAAGGCCGTGAGCAACAGCAAAATCAACTACATATTGGCGAATACGCTCCTCACTCTTCGATGGGTGAGGGATATTACAAATCTCAGCAAAGTGTTTCCAGACAAGCTCTGGCTTCAATGATTTTAAGTTTTTGTCCATAATTTTCTATTGTTTAGTTTTAGTAAAATTCATTTTAAAATCTGAGAGCGACAACAATTACTCTTGAGTTGGCGGTTGAGGATCTCGTTTAGGCATCTTGACGATTGGTGCCTCTTTGGGTTTGGCCTCTCGCTCAGCCTCTCGTTCAAAAGCCTCTACAATATATTTCACCAGATGATGGCGCACGATATCGCGCTTATCAAACTCTACCATCGCAATGCCCTCGATACCGCGCAGAGTGTTCATTGCACGCGTCAGACCGCTATCACTCTTACGCGGGAGGTCAATCTGCGTCACATCGCCCGTGACGATAAATTTAGCGTTGCGACCCATACGCGTCAAGAACATCTTGATCTGAGAATTGGTAGTATTCTGCGCCTCATCCAAAATCACAAAGGCATTATCCAACGTACGACCACGCATATATGCCAATGGCGCAATCTGGATCGTACCCTCCTCAATATATTTTTGCAACTTAGCGGCAGGAATCATATCGTTCAGCGCATCATACAACGGTTGCAAGTAGGGATCCAACTTCTCCTTCATATCACCAGGGAGGAAACCTAACTTCTCACCAGCCTCCACCGCAGGACGAGTCAAAATCACACGCCTTACTTGACGCTCTTTCAATGCGCGAACGGCCAAAGCAATGGCAGTATAGGTCTTACCCGATCCCGCAGGGCCTACGGCAAACAACAGATCGTTCTTCTCATAACGATCCACCAACAGTCGTTGGTTTACTGTACGGGCACGAATTATATTTCCGTTGTTGCCATAAACAATCGTATCCTTATCGGAAATAGGTTCCTGACTATCACTGATACCCGCCGAGAAGGCTTGAGCAACGACCTCCTTTGAAATATGTCCGTATTTAAGATAATAAGCTACCAACTGATTGATCTTACGCTCAAAAGCATCCACATCGCGTTTCGAGCCCAACACCTTGAGCGAAGATCCTCTGGCCACAAGTTTTACCTTAGGCGAGAGTTCACGCATGAGTTCTAAATAGAGGCTCTGCGCACCATACAATTCACGAGGATCGACACCCTCGAAAACAATCTCTTTATTTATCGCTTCTGTATTCATTCACTCTAAAACATATATCCTATACTCAACGTCAGCCACGATGAACGCGAACTGAACTCTGCACCCTCGAAATAATTAGCCGTCTTGGAAAAATTACCCGTATATCTGGCCTCTACCATCAGATGATCCGATAAATCGACACCAACGCCCGCAACATATCCAACCGTAGAGCGCAAGCGGCCAAACTCAATTCGCTCCTGAGGATGATCATATCGCGATGTACCACCCAACGAAAATTGAGGGCCGAGATTAAAACGCATCCTACCCCACGCCCGATATGAGAACAGAACGGGAATCTCCACCACATTCGACTTTACATCCAACTGATTATTCTCCGCTCCCGCCTTGATCTTATTGTAGAGATAACCTATCTCCATCTGCAAGCCAACACGCTCCTGCCACAAATAGGTCATCTGCAAAGCGGCACGAACACCCAATTTAGGCTCGGCATTTATCGCTTCGGGCATCGAGGTCATAAGATATGCTCCGCCTATGCTGATTCCCATCTCCATACGGCGATGTGAGCGTCCTGAGTAGATATACTCCTCAAAACGCTGCGCATGACACTCCGCCACGCCGCATACAAACGCCACAAACATGGCTATCGCTATCTTCAACCTCATTTCCACCTATCCAAAACGACCTTTACAGCCAATTACCGTATCTTTCGATGGCAATATATTTTTCAAATATAATAATTTTTAATTAAACTCCGAAATTAAGCCGCTTTTATTTGTTAAAACTTTTTTCTTCAGCAAGTTTACATTATCTTTGCGGCGAAATAATTGCGATAAGAAAAATATAAATCAGATAAGATAATACTATGAGTTTAGTAGCTATCGTAGGACGCCCGAATGTGGGTAAATCAACACTTTTTAACCGTTTGGTGGGTCAGCGTCAAGCCATTGTTGATGAGACTGCTGGTACAACACGTGATCGCCACTATGGTAAAACCGATTGGAACGGCAAGGAGTTCTCGATCATCGACACAGGTGGTTATGCCGTAAATACCGATGATATCTTCGAGGAGGAGATCCGCCGTCAAGTGCTTTTGGCGATTGACGAGGCCGATTTGATCCTCTTTATGGTGGAGGTTAAAACAGGTATTACAGACCTTGACATGATGATGGCCGATGTATTGCGCCGTGCCGACAAGAAGGTAATCGTAGTCTGCAACAAGGTCGACAACTATGACCTGATCTATCAGTCTCACGAATTTTACTCACTCGGCTTGGGCGATATATTCTGCATCAGCTCAATGTCGGGTAGCGGCACAGGCGATTTGATGGATGAGATTCTCAAGCAGTTGCCAGAGGACACTAAGGCTGAGGAGATGGAGGATCTACCACGTATCACAATCGTTGGTCGTCCTAATGTTGGAAAGTCTTCACTTACAAATGCGTTGCTCGGTGAGGAGCGCAATATCGTTACAAATATCGCAGGTACGACTCGCGATTCGATCCACACTCGTTACAACAAGTACGGCATGGACTTCTACTTGGTTGACACAGCGGGTATGCGTAAGAAGGGTAAGGAGATGGAGGATTTGGAGTTCTATTCGGTGATGCGCTCTATCCGTGCCATCGAAAACTCGGATGTCTGCATTTTGATGCTCGATGCGCAGCAGGGTCTGGAGTCACAGGATCTGAATATCCACAACTTGATTGTCCGCAACCGTAAGGGCTGTGTAATC
>CAYTGT010000089.1:0-6926 GCA_964437405.1 uncultured Alistipes sp. | reverse complement strand
TGATCCTGAGTGGCACTACGATTATATACATGATGGGCGTCCCGTAAAGGATATGCATACGCTCTGGGTGGAACACCTGCAAAGCATCCATCTTCTCACCGCTTGAGATAAACTTCAAAGGCTTGTTTACTACCGAACGAATCGAAATGGCAGCACCACCACGAGTATCACCATCCAACTTAGTGAGTACCACGCCATCGAAATCCAGACGATCGTTGAACTCCTTAGCTGTGTTTACTGCATCCTGACCAGTCATCGAATCCACTACAAAAAGTGTCTCGCTTGGGTTTACCGCAGCCTTGATTGCTGTGATCTCCTGCATCATAGCCTCGTCAACAGCCAAACGACCCGCAGTATCGACAATCACCACGTTGTAAGATTTCTGACGAGCATAGCTGATAGCATTCTGAGCGATCTCGACAGGATTCTGATTACCCTCCTCGGTATAGACCTCTACACCGATCTGCTCACCCAAAACCTTGAGCTGGTCGATCGCCGCAGGACGATATACGTCACCTGCTACAAGCAATACCTGACGACCCTTCTTCGATTTGAGCATTGAGGCCAGCTTACCAGAGAAAGTGGTCTTACCTGAACCTTGCAGACCCGCGATAAGCACTACGGCAGGCGAACCCTCCAACTTAATGTCAGTTGCTGTACCTCCCATGAGCTGTGCCAACTCATCGCGTACTATCTTGGTCATCATCTGACCAGGCTTAACGGCTGTCAAGACATCCTGACCCAATGCCTTCTGCTTCACCTCATCGGTAAAACTCTTAGCAACCTTGTAGTTAACATCGGCATCAATCAGCGCACGGCGAATCTCCTTCAGAGTTTCGGCTACGTTGATCTCTGTAATACGACCCTCTCCCTTGAGGATTTTAAACGATCGTTCTAATTTGTCTGTTAGATTTTCAAACATCTTCTATCTTATTTTTACTTTTATTCAAGCGTGAAAAATCATGCAAAGATAGTAAATCTTTGTAAAAGGATGAGTTTTAGTGCTAAAATTATGCTTAAATAATCTATTACCTATCAAAAATAGTAGGTTTTTGATATTGGAAAATGGTTACCTTTGTCCCAAGAAAACTTAAAATTGATTTGCTATGTATTTTACAGGACTTATCATAGGTGTTGCGACATTTCTGATTATCGGTATTTTTCACCCTCTGGTTATCAAGGGTGAGTATTATTTCGGCGTTGGTTGCTGGTGGGTATTTGCACTAATGGGCGTAGCGGCTGTTGCAGGGTCGCTGATGATTGAGGATGTGTTGTGGTCAACACTATTAGCGGTGTGGGGCGCATCATCATTCTGGTCAATCGGAGAGCTCTTCGAGCAACGTAAACGAGTAGCTAAGGGGTGGTTCCCCAAACGAGAGAAATAACGAAAAAGGGGTTGTTCGATATGTTTTTCTGAACAACTCCTTTTTCTTTATTGTAGATATAAAATGCTATTTTTTCTGCCTTCTATTCGCTATCTTTTGCAATAGTAATTCGGGATTGTCGGTGGTGATATAGTTAAAACCTCGGTTGAGGAAAAGATCCATATCTTCCTCGTTGTTTACTGTCCAAACGTTCAAATGTATGCCATCTCTCTTGAAACGCTCGATCCACTCTGGATGGTTTTTGTAGTGAATATCTTGATAATCCAAGAATCGAATTTCGCGGCGAGCGATGGTGTCAGGATGCATCTCTGGTAACTCCTTCTGCCAACGACCTAAATAGGCAACAGGAGCCTTTGTTACTTCTCGCAAAGCTACATCTGCGGGTAGGTATCCCACCAAATATTCGACCTGCTTTTCGGCTTGTAACTCCTTGACCAATTTGGCTGACTCTAATGCAATTTTCACTGCGCGTGAATTGTCTTTTGGCGTTTTTATATCAAGGACAAGTTTTGTCTGAGGATACTTCTTAGCGAGCAAAATATATTCACGTAATGTCGGGATTTGGCTATAATTTTTGAGTGGATCTTTCACGAGGTCGGCATAGAGCGTCTCCTCTATTAACATGCCTTTATGCGACAAATCGTGATAAACGACCAATGAATCATCTAATGTGAGATGCACATCGCACTCTGAGCCGTGACAGCCCATCTCAGCTGCGGCGCGGAATGATGCGAGGGTGTTTTGTGGGTGACCTGTGTTTTTCCACGCTCCGCGATGGGCAATGACCTGATTGTCGTGAAACTCCTGTGCCGAAAGCGATATGACGCTCATGAGTGCCAGAATTGTGAATGTAAATTTTTTCATATCAATTAGTTGTTTTGTTTATTTCAAGCGTTTATTTAGTTAGTATTTGATATTTGTCTGAATTATATAGTTTTATATCATTCTAATTAAAGTTTGCTGTTAGCTTTGTGACGCTCTTTGTCGCGTGATGTTTTCTTGGCGAAATTTTCTTCGATCGCCTGCTCAAGATCAACTCCTGTTTGATTCGCCAAGCAGACTAAAACCCACAATACATCAGCGATTTCATCGGCCAGATTATGGCTCTCGCCCTCTTTGAACGATTGCTCTCCATAGCGGCGTGAAATAACTCTTGCCAATTCGCCAACCTCTTCGGTCAGGATCGCCATGTTGGTTAATTCGTTGAAATATCTCACTCCATACTCTTTGATCCAACAATCGACCCTCTCTTGTAACTCTTTAATCTCCATTTTTGCAGTTGTTTTATTGCCAAAAATAGCAATTTTATTTTTTAATAGCGAACAATATTTCCTATCTTTGTGAATAAGTAAACGATCATTTGTAATAAAAGTCTAATAATTATAAAATAGTAAAGAGTATATGAATAAAATTTTTTCTACACTCTCTTTGTCGGCTCTCGCACTATTTTTATGTGCTTGCAATGCATCGGAGGGCGATGTTGCTAAGGTCGAGGAGTCGCTCACTTCAGTGCCTTTCAACGAAGTGACGCTGGCGGATAATTTCTGGCTCCCTCGCCTTCAAACCCAAAAGCAGACGCTTGTGCCGTTCTCGCTTGAAAAGACTGCTTATGCGGTGGAGAATCTGCGTAAAGTGGGGGCATATTTGCGTGGAGAGAAGGTGGAAGAACCTCTCAAAGGCCCAATCTTTGTTGCTTCGGATCTGTTTAAGGTGATGGAGGGCGCTGCGTATCTGCTCACTTTGGAGAAGGATGCTGAGTTGGAGAAGCAGTTGGATGAAATTATTGATGTCATTGCGGCGGCGCAGGATGCCGATGGTTATCTCTATGAGCATCATATCATGCCTGAGAATCTGCGTAATCGAGGTAATAATGGTGCTGCGGGTAGTAAGCGATATTCGTGGGTGGTGCATAGTCACGAGCTCTATAATATGGGTCATATGTACGAAGGTGCTGTGGCCTATTGGCAAGCTACGGGCAAACGTAAGTGGTTGGATGTGGCAGAGAAAAATGCCGAGCACGTCAATCGAGTTTTCTTCGAAGGTGGTGATCCGAAATACAACGATGGTAAGCCTATTATGCAAGCGCCTGGTCATGAGGAGATAGAGTTGGCTTTGGTGAAGATGTATCAAGCTACGGGCAAGAAACTATATCTTGATATGGCTAAAAAGTTCCTCGATATTCGTGGCGTGACATATTTCCCAGCGGGTAAAAGTGGTGTGATGACCAACTCATACGCCCAACAGCATCAACCTATTCGTGAGCAGCGAGAGGCTGTGGGACATGCCGTAAGAGCAATGTATCTCTATTCGGGTATGGCTGATGTGGTCGCTAATACGGGCGATACATCAATGCTACCTGCGTTGGATGCTATATGGCACGATGTGGTGGGTCGTAAGATGCATATCAATGGCGGTTTGGGTGCTGTGCCAGGAATTGAGGGTTTCGGTCCAGCGTATGTCTTGCCAAATAAGGATACCTACGATGAGACTTGCGCAGCTGTGGCAAATGTATTTTTCAATTATCGTATGTTCCTTGCCTCGGCAGATGCTAAGTATGTCGATGTTGCCGAGGTGGCGCTCTATAATAATGTCTTGGCGGGTGTGAATCTCGAAGGAAATAAATTCTTCTATGTTAATCCTTTGCAGGCGGATGGCCGCAAGAGTTTCAATCACGGTCGTGCAGGCCGTTCGCCATGGTTCGATTGTGCTTGTTGCCCATCTAATATGGCTCGTCTGATTCCTCAGATCTCAGGCATGGCATATTCTCATACCGATGATGATATCTTCTGCGCATTCTATGTCGGCAGTAGTGTTGAGATTTCGTTGTCGGCAGGGACGGTACGTCTTGATCAGAAGACTGAGTATCCGTTTGATGGCCGTATCGAGATTGAGGTTTCGCCTGCTGTCGAGGGTGAGGAGTTTACTCTCTGGTTGCGTATTCCGACATGGTGTGGGGATCGTTTCGTGGCGGGCGAACTCTACTCCTACGCCGATGGTGAGCGTGGCGCGAAGCCTAAGGCAAAGGTGAATGGTTTGAGAGTAAATTCTCAAGTTGTCGATGGGTATCTGCCTGTGAAGCGTGCTTGGAAGAGTGGTGATAAGGTTGTGCTGGATCTTCCGATGGAGGTGCGTTATTCTATTGCTGATGCGCGTGTTGAGGCCGATCGCAATCGCCTGTGTGTGACTCGTGGTCCATTGGTATATTGTGCCGAGGAGGATGATAATACACACAATCCAATCCACTATTTTATCCGCAATCATGGCCATCGCGGAGAGTTGGAATACTTCTCTGATGGCGTTTTGGCGGGTATCCCTGCGATAAAGATCCCTGCTGAGGCTGTCGAGTCGGAGAGTACGGTGAAGGCCGATTTGAAACTTATCCCTTACTATGCTTGGAATAATCGTGGCGATAACAAGAAGATGAATGTTTGGTTTGCTGATAATGCCGATACCGCTTTGGCGGGTGCTACGCTTACGGTAGGAAATGTGGCTGATGTCAAGGCTACATTCACATATCAAAATGATACTGAGTATGCCGTAGCCGATGGAAAGGAGCCTAAACACTCATTCGATGGCTCGATTCCACGTTGGACAAGTTGGCCAAAGTTGGGCGAGGTGCAGCAGGTTGAGATCAAACTCAAGAAGAGTCAAAAGGTGGAGAGCCTTTCGGTATATTGGTATGATGATAAGGGTGGCGTGCAGTTGCCTGTGGAGTGGTCGGCAGAGTATCACGTTCAAGGTGAGTGGCACACATTCAAACCATATCTCACAGAGTCATTCGGAATCAATAAAGATCAGTATAATATGGTGCATCCTGCCGAGTCGATTAAGGCCGATGCGGTGCGCCTAAAGATTCAGCCTAAGGCTAATGCTGCTGTGGGAATTTTGGAAGTGAAAATTGAGTAAAACGATAAGTGGAAATGTTAAATTCAGGACTTTATTTTGAGAGTACGGCTCTCGTTTCGGCAACCAATACCGCAGCCGCTATGGGCTCAGGCGATATGGATGTTTTTGCGACACCTTCGATGGTGGCGTTGATGGAGAATGCTGCGATGTTGTGCGTGGCTGATAAGTTGCCCGAAGGCTCGGCAACGGTGGGTGTTGAGATCTCTACATCACACATCAAAGCTTCGAAGTTGGGGTCTGTTATCACAGCTTCGGCAACACTTGTTGAGGTCGATGGCCGCCGCCTGACTTTTGAGGTTAAGGCGTGGGACGCTGCGGGTGATATCGGCAAGGGTCGTCATGTGCGATATATCGTTGATCGTGAGAAGTTTTTGAGTAAATTGTAATGTGTTTGGTGTGTTATGAAACGACTTTTATCATTATTGCTATTTGTCTCGTGTAGTCTCTCGGCTTATGCCCAGATGTCGTGGTATGATCCTCAGAAATCGGAGTATGATGTAATGCAGAATCAAGCCTTTGTAGATCAGATCAAAGGTTATGGCCGTCTGCCTGAGAGCGCTAAGGGTGTAGTACGTGATGCGGTGTGGAATCTCTCGCGCAACTCGGCGGGTGTGGCTATATTTTTTCGCACCGATTCGCCCGATATAGAGGTGAAATATACTACTACAAGTAAAAATTACGCAATGCCACACATGCCGTCAACGGGTGTGTCGGGCGTGGATCTCTATCGTATTGACGAACGTGGTGAGTGGGATTATCTGCCAGGTAGTTATTCGTTTGGAGCGGAGGTGAGCTATAAGTATAAGAATTTGCCTACAACATCTGATGGTAAGGGTTTTGAGTATCGCCTATATTTACCACTCTATAATGGCGTGCAGAGCCTTCAGATAGGAGTGAAGGAGGGTTCATCGTTTAGTTTTGTTCCTACCTCGAAACTCCGCCCGATTGTACTCTATGGCACATCCATCGCGCAAGGTGGTTGTTGCTCGCGTCCAGCAATGGCGTGGGGTACTATTGTTCATCGAGAGTTGGATTATCCGCTTGTGAATCTCGGCTTTTCGGGTAATGGACGATTGGAGAAAGAGGTGCTCAACTATATCACCCAGATTGATGCCGCACTCTATGTGTTGGATTGTCTGCCTAATCTGAATGTTAAAAGACATGATGTATATGGACTTTTGATTGCCGCTGTTAAGCAGATTCGCCAGAAGAGCCAAGCTCCTATTTTGATGGTCGAGCATGTCGGATATAGTGATGCCAAAACCAATGAGGAGCATCGTGAAACTGTCGATAAGGATAATCAAGCGTCTCGCGAGGCCTACGAAGCGTTGCGTAAAGAGGGAGTGAAAGGACTTTATTACCTCTCGCAGAAGGAACTCGGCGTGGGTGCAAACTCAACGGTCGACTATGCTCATTTGACGGATTGGGGTATGATGCAACAAGCTGAAGCCGTAAAACGTAAGGTGACTAAAATTCTGCGTATCAAAAAACAATAAAATTACCTACATATAGTGTTTGGCGTGTAGGTGAAAAAGTTTTTTTACAGATAAATTGGTTGAAATTTTGCCGATTGATTTTTTTGCATTACTTTTGTGCCGCTTACGAGCAACGATTGAGCTATGGTGTAACGGTAAC
>CAYTGT010000088.1:0-6968 GCA_964437405.1 uncultured Alistipes sp. | reverse complement strand
ATCTTGAATTTACAACTTGCTTAGCGCTTCAAAACCCTTGCCGTAGACGCCCATTACCGAGCCCATAGTACAGAAGGCATTTTCGTCAATGCGGCGGGCAATCTTCAATATCTGCGATGCGTTGCGCTTACGTGTCACGACCATGATGATCTTGCAAGGATTCTTGGTGTACCAGCCCTGACCATCAATCACCGTTGCACCACGACCCGCTTCAAGGTTAATCTGTGTTGCGATCTCCTCATATTTCGGGCTGATGATAAATATCTGGCTCGACTGCTGATTACCCGACTGAATCACATCAACAGTGTAGCCATAGACAGCAATCATGATGTAACCATAGATCACCGTAGCGATACCTGCCGCCAAATCATTAGCCACAAACAAAGAGCTACCAATAATAAAGAAGTCGCTATAAATCACGATCTTACCATAAGAGATTGTCTTATATTTATTGATGATCATCGCCACGATATCCGTACCTCCCGTAGATCCGCCTTGACTGAAGCCGATGGCCACGCCCGAACCTGCGATGACAGCACCCAAGATCACCAACAGGATATTGTGCGAATCGACATTTTGGGTATACATGAGCAGCAAATCTTCGGGGATAACGGCCTTACAAACGTCCATGGCGATGGAGAGCACCACGATACAGTAGATGGTCTTAATGCCAAAATTCCAACCCACGATAAATCCCGCGATCACCAACAGCACGAAGTTTATTCCAAACACAAACGTACCCATCGTAATCGAAGGGAAAACATGGTTGAGAATCAACGAAAGACCTGTTGCGCCACCGCCCATACCGCCTGCAGGGATTACGCAACCTACCCAACCAAACGCATAAAGGAACATACCGATAGCCATGATCAGATACTCCTTAATGCCGATAGCAATTGTTTTTGCCGAAAGTTTCATCTCGTCTAAAACTTAAGTTAAACTATTACTTTAATTATATTTTTTGTCTCTTTTGTATTATTGTTCTGCAAATATATGTAAAATATCGCCTTGATGTACCCCTTTTGCCTCCAATGTTTTGTCAAGCATCGATAAAAGTTGCTCATTTCGTATCAGACCCCACGTTGAAAGATGGTGGTAACGGGGTGGTGCTTCCGATGCAAAACGCTCAACGACAATATCCTGACGCAGGCGGCGCAGGATCTCCACAAAGAGATCAATATACTCCTCGACACTCCAGAAACGGAATCGTTCGGGGTGGGCGTCATACTCTGTAGCCATAGCTGTGTTGCGGAAGAGTTGCAGTTGGTGGAACTTTATGGAGTCAATTTTCAGCCGATTGATGCGCTCGACCTGATCTATTAACATCTGGTCGCTCTCGCCAGGTAAACCCAAGATGAAATGTGCGCAGGTGTGCAAGCCTCGCTGATGGCTCATCTCGATGGCACGCTCGGCTGCGGCGAAGTCATGGCCGCGATTGATGCGCCTCAGCGTCTCATCGTAGCACGACTCCACGCCATACTCTATGGCAACATATTTTTCGCGTGCAAGATCGGCAAAGTAGTCGAGTTTCTGTTCGTCAACGCAGTCGGGGCGTGTGCCGACAACGATACCCGCAATGTCGGGATGTGCGAGGGCCTCATCGTAACACTCGCGGAGTCGCTCTAACGGGGCATAAGTATTTGAAAATGATTGAAAATAGGCCAAGAACTCGCCCGCTTTGCGGTAGCGGCGGCGATGGAACTCCACACCTTCGTCAATCTGCTGAGTTATGCTCTTTGAGGGTTGGCAATATGATGGGGTGAAAGCTTCGTTTAGGCAGAATGTGCAGCCGCCCGTTGAGATCGACCCATCACGGTTGGGGCAGCCAAAACCCGCATTGATGGCCACCTTCTGCATACGATGGCCAAAAGTGCGTTTGAAATACGCTGCATAGCTATTGAAACGGCGGCTATCGCCCCAAGGGAAGTTCATAATTAAAGATTCAAAATTCAAAATCGGGCTAACGCACCTCTAAGAGGTGTTTTATATTGCCGTGCTACCATATCTAAAGACGGTCACAAACAAAACTACTTTCCCACTCAAAAATCAGGCGTTACGGGTGCAATTTTGAATTTCCCATTACGTCTGTTCTGAGAAGATGTTGAATCTCTTGAGGCGGGGGTTGCGGCGGCTGAGGATAAAGCTGTCGAGCAACAACAACGCCAACGCCACAGCCAAGAAATATTGATACTGCTCGTTGTACTCTTCGTAGCGGATTGTCGAGAGCTCGGCCTTCTCCATCTCGTTGATACTCTTTACGATCTCCTCCAAGCCGATGGATTGCTTTGTAGCACGCACATAACCGCCTTCGGTGATTGTGGCAATCTCCTCCAACATCTGCTCACCGAGCTTCGATACCACCATCTCGCCCTCCTCATCCTTGATGAACTCGCCATCAATCTCGATGGGAGCACCTTCAGGAGTACCGATACCTATGGTGAAGATCTTTATACCCTGCTCCTTAGCCATGCGAGCCACCTCCAACGCATCATCTTCGTGGTTTTCACCATCGGTGATAAGCACTATGACGCGGCTCTGCTCGCTCTGTGACGAGAACGAGAGCGTAGCCAACTGCAACGCCTTGCCGATGTCGGTACCCTGCTCGCCGACTAAATTAGTCGAGATGCGGCGGGTGAAGGCCTCAGCCATACGGTAGTCAGAAGTGATAGGCAACTGCACCTTCGGCTCGCCCGCAAAGACCACCAATCCCACACGCTCCTGCTGCAAACCCTCGAAGAGTTTGTTGATGGCATACTTTGTACGCTCCAAGCGGTTGGGCTCAAAATCTTCGGCCAACATCGAATTAGAGATATCGACCACCAACATCATCTCCACGCCTTTGGCACGCTCCTCACGCAACTTCGAGCCGAGCTGCGGACGCGCCGCCGCCACAACCACGCAAGCAAAAGCCGCGAGATAGAGCGTAAATTTCAACTTCAGGCGCGAAGCCGAGTATGCGGGCATCAGGGTGCGAATGATATCTATATTTCCAAACTTCTTGACTAAATGGCGGCGGCGCATGGCCACAACACCATATATTGCCACCAGCAACGGCAACAACAGCAGAAGATATAGCATGTATGAATTTGCGAAACGAAACATAATAATGCTTTCTACGGTATTCTTTTAAGTATCAAATGGTTGAACAAGAACTCAGCCAAGAGCAACGCCAATGCCAAAAGCAACAGTGGCAGGAACTCCTCGTGATAGATTGTCAGATTGGTGATCTCCACTTCGGTCTTTTCCAACTGATTAATCTCATCGTATATTGCTTTGAGTTTCTCCTTGTCTGTGGCGCGGAAGTATTTTCCACCTGTGCGTGAAGCGATTTCGGTGAGGGTCTCCTCGTCAATCTCGACATCCATCATCTGGTAGGTCGTATTGCCGAACATATCGAGCGCAGGGTATGGAGCCTTGCCTCTTGTTCCCACACCGATGGTATAGACCTTGATACCCATATCAGCGGCAATATCGGCGGCCATCAGCGGCGACATCTCGCCTCGGTTGTTCACACCATCGGTCAAGAGGATCACAACCTTACTCTTCGAGTCGCTCTCACGCAAGCGGTTGATAGCCGTTGCCAAGCCGTTACCAATGGCCGTACCATCTTCGATCACACCACTGCGCACACGCGCCAACATGGTCTGCAACGAGCTTTTATCGGTTGTCAGAGGGCTCTGCGTGAATGCCTCACCAGCAAATACGGCCAAACCGATGCGGTCGCCCACGCGGTCGGCAATAAACGATGCCGCAACCTCCTTAGCGGCGGTGATGCGGTCGGGTTTGAAGTCGCGGGCAAGCATCGAGCCTGAGATATCTATCGAGAGCATGATGTCGATGCCCTCGGCATTTGTACGGCTCTGCTCCTCAACGCCTTGCGGACGTGCCAACGCTACGATGATCAGCGCAAAGGCTGTCGCACGCAACACGAAAGGCAGATGACGCAGGTAGTAACGCAGGGTGCGAGGTGCGCGGCGCACGCCCTCAACGCTTGAGATGCGGATGGCGGCACCACCTTGCAGGGTGCGATAGATATAGTAGGCTATCATCGGCACCAAAAGCGCCAATAGCCACAACAGATATGGATTTGCAAAACGCATATAAAGTTTAATTCAAAATGCAAAATTCAAAATTCAAAATCAGAGCTGACGCAGGTCTAAGACCTGTTTTATATAGCCAAGCAACCCTTTCTAAAGCCGTCATTAGGAAAACCCAAACTTCAAAACCATACAAATCCATTTTTGAATTTCACCCGTAACGGGTGTTTTAGAAAGCCGTGCTACCCTATCTAAAGAGGTCACAAACAAAACTACTTTCCCGCTCAAAAATCAGGCGTTACGCCTCTGAATTTTGAATTTCCCTCGGCCGTTTACCAATTCTTCTTACCCTTAAGCAGAATACCCTTTGCCTTCTCCTTTTCGTCTAACTTCTCTTGGGTCTTATCCTCCTGAGCCTGGATGGCGTTCAACAACTGCTTCTGCTGCTGCTCATTCATACCCGAACGAGGCTTCTGCTGAGGTTGTTGCTGAGGATTATCCTTCTGCTTATCATCTCCGCCGCCACCATTCTGATCTTTGTTAGGATCGTTCTGATTCTTCTGATCATCATTCTGATCATTTTGGTTTTGATCATTCTTATTCTGATCATTATTCTTGTTCTGATCGTTCTGGTTTTGGTCGTTTTGGTTCTGCTGATTGTTCTGGTTCTGGTTTTGATCCTTGTTTTGATCCTGATTCTGGTCTTGGTTCTGATCCTGATTTTGTTGTTGCTCAAGGAGTTTCTTTGTCAAGGCATAGTTGTACTTGGCCTCCATGTCCGAAGGGTTATATCTGAGCGAACGGCGATAGCTCGCAAGCGCATCCTGCAACTTCTGCTGCACGAACTGCGCATTTCCTAAATTGTAGTATGCCATAGCTCGATTCTCATCGCTCTGCAGAGAATCGGCCGCCGCAGCCTGCAACATAGCCTCGGCCTGAGTGACAAAACCCTGCTTGAGTTTATACTCTGCCGACTCAGGATTGCTCATACCTGTGGTATCGGCCAACGAGCGGCGCAACAACGCATTGGCCAAGTTGTAGCGACCCTCAAAGAGTGTCGAATCAACGCCCAACGCCTGCTGATAACGCTCTGTGGCTTCGGTGTAACGCTCCTTATAGTAGCTGCGATTACCCTTGCGCACAAGCGATCGCTCTGGCATCTTCTGTGCCTGAGCCTCCATCGCTCCCAACGCCGCAAACATCATCGCAAAGCTCAATATGATAAAAAACTTCTTCATCGTCAATCCATCTTTACTCATTTGGACTCCTTCACTTCGCCCTTACGCTGCTTGTCGCCCTGTGCGGCGTCATCCTCATCCTCCTCGCTCGGCTCCTGAGGTTTGGTCTGCTCGATAAACTCCCACGATGAGCGATAATCCTGCTCACACTGCTCGGCCTCTGGCTCAGCCTTAGCAAACTTCACAAGGTCGGCATCGCGCAGGATATCCGCGAGATCCATCTTCTGCTTCTGAGGAATCTCCACACCGCGCATCGACTCTATAATCTCGTCCGAAGTCATCTCCATAGCGCCCACGCCAAACTCACCTGAGATATACTCACGCAAGATATCTGTCAGGCGCGAGTAGTAACTTTTGTGCTCGCCCTCCTGATAGAGACGCTCCTCGCGCAACTTCTCCAACGCCATGAATGCCACGACATGAGGTGGCAACGGTGGCGCAGGCTTGAAGATTGTGCCGAACGACTTGCCGTAGTGCTTCAAGATGCGATGGATGGCGTAAATCAGGAGCGCCAGCAGGATCAAACCCACAATGCCCCACAACAGATAACCCGTAATCTCGCCAAACTTAAACGGCATATCCATCTGTCCTTTCAGATCGAAAATCGAGTGTGAAGTAGAGTCAATCTGGAATGTTGTGACCATCAGTTTCAGCGTATCGGGACCCCCAAGTGTATCGACAATATTCTTGTCCATATACATCACCTGCGGAATCACGCCATGTATTCCCTCTTGGAACGCGGCCAGCAGATACTGCTTACGCAACTTCATGCGGCGACCCTCACGCTCCAAAGTATCGACAGGCATACTCTCAATGAGTTCGTAATGAGATGTGCCCTCGCCCCCGAACTCAGGGAAGAAGACACCCTGCACTTGATCCTTCTCAACCTCGATGGTGTAGAGGAAGCGATCGCCTATGCCTATTGAGTCGGGCTCGATTGAGCCTCTGACGCGCGGCGCATTTTCGGGCATTACACGATCCTCCGATTTGAGGTTCGAGCCGCCCACCTGCTCCTTTATACTCTGAGCTGTCGCCTCAGCCGCCTTAGCCGCATCCGTCTTAGCCCCCTCAGATGTCTTGACCGCCTTGACTGCCTTGACTGCCCCTTCGGCTGCACCACCCTTGTCGCTCTGAGCCACTGCGGGCATGAGCATCGTGAGCAGCGCCAAAGGCATTATGATATATCTAAAAATGAGTCTCATCGTTGTTTGAAAAGTTTAATCAGTGCCGACACATAATCTTCGTCTGTCGAGATCTTTGCCGAGTCTATACGGTTGCGGCGCAACAACTCCTCGATCTGCTGCTCACGCTCCGCCCACGATGCGGCATAGTGATCTCTGACGCGGCGTGACGAGGTGTCAACCCACACCTTACGGCCTGTCTCGGAATCCTCCAACTCGACAATACCCACATCTGGAAGTTCTGCCTCACGTGGATCCCACACGCGGATGCCGACCAAATCGTGCTTGCCTGTTGCGATTTTGAGCGCATCTTCTGTCTGGGCACGATCCTTGGGCGAGTTCATGAAGTCCGAAAGGATGAAGGTCGTACAACGCTTCTTGTTGACGTTTGTAAGGTAACGCACCGCCTCCGACAAGGCTGTACGCTCAGACTCAGGCTTGAACTGCAACAGCTCGCGGATGATCATCAACACATGGCTCTTACCCTTCTTGGGCGGGATGAACTTCTCGAT
>CAYTGT010000087.1:0-7030 GCA_964437405.1 uncultured Alistipes sp. | reverse complement strand
TGACATTCAGCGCATCGGAGCTGTCGTTGACCATACCTGTTGGAATCAACTGATCCTTGTACTTCATGTAGTATAGATTCACACTCGCCCCAAAACGTGGTGCTGTATAGCGATACCCCAACTCATAATCATATAGCACCTCCTTTTTAGGCTCGCTCTGATCATCGGCAAACATATAACGATCCGTAAAATCCGAACGTGTCGGCTCTTTCTGCGCTATGGCCGCCGAAGCGTAGATGTTGTGACGCTCCCCGAAATCGTAGCTCACACCCACACGCGGATTGAAGAAGTTGTACTGCTTATCGACATTTATAGGCTGCATCTGAATACTGTTCCAATCGAAATTATCGTTCGTACCCCACGCCTTGTAATCTACAAAACGATATTGCAGATCGGCATAGAGGCTCAACCCCTCAGCTGCCTGCCATGTACTTTTGACAAATAGGTTGGCATCGTGCTTGTCGACATCGTTGTCATACCAACGCCCTCCGATTGCCGCCGACTCCATGCCGTCAACCCAATCCAGCTCGCCCCAGTGAGGACAGGTATATAAGCTCCACGAACCACCCATCAGAAGCGTCAGTCGCTCAGACTCATAACCCACCGAAGCATTCACACCGCCCGTATGGTTACGCATAATTTTACGGCGTATCATATCGGCCTCGACACTTGAATCGCTGACACCTAAATTGGTGTACTCCAGTAGCGTACGCGCATCTTTATATTGCTTGTAATAACCGTAGCCATAGGTGTAAAATCCTGTCATACTGAGTCTCCACCGATCGGCCAACAGATGATTTATAACCAACTGATTATTTATTTGCAGATAATTGTCGGTCTGATCGTCATAATAATCTACATGCGTACCATCAGCCAACACATAAGGGCCATGCGAAGTCTCATACTGACCCTCGGTGTGGTAGCGGCGACCATAGAGTTCCATCTCCTCTTTTGTCACACCCGTATATGTTAGCCCCGTCTTGGCCTTGCCACCAAACGAGATAAGCTTCACTGTCGTGCGTGGCGAGTAGTACGCCCCCTGCAACATATACGATCCGAGCTCTGTTGCACCACGATCCACATAGCCATCCGACCCGATATGCGACAATCGGGCATCCACCATCCAGCGGCCACCCATAAGTCCTGAGCCAATATGAATCGACTGCTTATTGGTGTTATATGTGCCATACGAGAATGACGCTTCACCCCCTGCATCCATCGCAGGAGCGGCCGTAGTCATGCTCACAGCACCGCCGAAAGCTCCCGTACCGTTGGTCGAAGTGCCCGCGCCACGCTGCACCTGCACATCACCGATGGCCGAGATCACATCGGGTGTGTCGTACCAATAGGTTGAGTGAGAATCGGGATTGTTGAGTGACATTCCGTTGATGGTCACATTGATGCGCGTAGCGTCTGTTCCGCGCAGACGGATCGAAGTACCACCGATTCCGATACCCGTCTCATTGGTAGCAATCATCGAGGGCGTGAGAGCCAAAAGCGAAGGAATGTCCAATCCGTAATTACTACGCGAGATCACCTCTCGCGAGAGGTTAGAGTAAGCAACAGGAGTTCCTTTCGAGGCGCGCGTAGCAACCACCTCGACCTGCTCCAAAGAGTAGTTTTTCAGCGAATCCTGTGCGGAAGATTGTTGTGATAAGTTTTCAGATTTTGTCCCTGCCACAACTGCCGTAGGTGTAGCATAGGCCAACAAACCCGCAAATGCGAGTGCAAAAAAAATCCTTTTCATGACTTTTAAATTTTAAGTTAAAAATACTGAAAAGGGGTATATTTTTCGATTACGCTTATCATCCCAGTCTCGGCATTACCCGTATCCGGTTCAATGGGTATAATCTCAGCCTGATAGTAAGGCACCCCTTATGATGTCGCGACAAAGATATACTTTTTTCTGGAAAGATCATTCTCCTGTCGGCCGATTTTTTTCTCCAACCCTATTTTAAGGCCTCTATTCCGATACCATGTGCCACATCTTGTGACCCAAAAACCGCTTCTCGCCCACACGCTTAAAGCCGAGCGAGGAGTATAACATCTCCGCCTTCGGATTATCAAAATCAACAATTAGCCCCACGCGTGCAAAGCCCTCGGCATGTGCCTTATCTCGCATCGCCGCCAGCAAACGCCTACCTGCGCCACGCCCTCGCCACTCAGGCCAAACGCCCAATGAATCAACATAAAACTCCCCCGCCTCGGTCTCATCTTCGATCTCAGGGATATGGCCGAGACTCCTCTCCAATAGCGGGAATATCGGTTCACGTAGCTCCGCCAATCGCGCTCCGTCATATCCCACCACAGCACCTACCACCTCGGAATCCACCTCTGCGATGAGCGCATTACGATAACTATATTGCGTCTGCTCCATCGCCGCAAGGGTCAAAAATACTGAGTACAGAGAGTGTTGAGTATCATACCCGACAGCCATAGCCACCGCGCGAGCAATCGTTGCCGCGTCCTCTTTTGTTGCACGGCGCACCTTGATTTCTTGTTCCATGCTCCAAAGTTACAAAACTTTTTCGCTCGCCACAACACCCTCCGCTACTCGCGCCACAAATCTCACCCTACCCCAACGCCCCATCCACCGCACACCCTATTCCATCCATCTGCCGTTTGCGCCTGCTACTTTAGAGCAGGATCATCGAGGGCGAGTGCCGCATCAAGAGCAATTCCCATCGCCTTAGCCACACCCTCACCGTATGTTGGATCCGCCCGATGGCAATTCCTCACATGACGCTGCTTGATAAAGAGTTCCACGCCCTCCATCGCTCGCGCAGTATTTTCGCAGGTAGCCAACTGATCCTCCGCCGACATCAAACGCCATAATCGACCAGGCTGGGTATAGTAATCATCATCATACGCCCGCTCATCATAGTTATACACATCTCCCGCCACCTGCAACGAAGGCTCTTTCACCTCAGGCGAATCTCGCCACTCTCCATAACTATTAGGCTCATACGACAACAACCCTCCCAAATTATCATCCGTACGCATCTGCCCATCGCGATGGTAGGCATGATACGGACAGCGAGGCCGATTTACAGGTATCAGATGGTGATTCACCCCCAAACGGTAACGCTGCGCATCGCCATAAGAGAACAATCGCCCCTGCAACATCTTGTCGGGTGAAAAACCGATTCCCTCGATCACATTCATCGGATTAAAGGCCGCCTGCTCCACCTCGGCAAAGAAGTTTTCGGGATTACGGTTTAGCTCCAATATTCCAACATCGTGTAGCGTGAAATCGCCATGATACCACACCTTCGTCAGATCAAATGGATTTATATGATACTTGCGAGCCTGCTCCTCACTCATCAACTGCACCTGCATCAACCAACGCGGGAACTCCCCTCGTTCTATGGCTTGATACAGATCGCGCTGATGCGACTCACGATCCTTCGCAATGATCGCCTCCGCCTCGGCATCGCTCAAATTCTTTATTCCCTGCAACGTACGGAAGTGAAACTTCACCCACGTGCGGCGATTCTGCTTATCGTAGAAACTATATGTATGGCTACCGAAGCCGTGCATGTGCCGAAACGAGAGTGGTATTCCTCGCGGCGACATAGTGATAGTCACTTGATGCAGAGCCTCTGGCAATAATGTCCAGAAATCCCAATTACTATTTGCCGAGCGCAATCCCGTTCTTGGATCTCGCTTTATAGCATGGTTCAGATCGGGAAATTTCAGCGGGTCGCGCAGAAAGAACACAGGAGTATTATTCCCCACCAAATCCCAATTTCCCGTATCGGTGTAGAATTTCATAGCAAAACCTCTGATATCACGCTCAGCATCTGCTGCCCCACGCTCGCCCGCCACAGTCGAGAAGCGCACAAAACATGGTGTTTGCTTACCCACCTCGGCAAAAATCGAGGCTCTGGTATATTCCGATATATCGTGCGTTACGGTGAACGTACCATACGCTCCCGATCCTTTGGCATGCATACGCCTTTCGGGAATCACCTCGCGATCAAAGTGCGCAAGTTTTTCGATCAGCCACGGATCCTGCAACGTCACAGGGCCACGCACTCCTGCGGTTTGTGTGTTTTGGTTGTCAGCTATCGGACGACCATTCTCTGCTGTAAGTTTTTTCTTATCCATATATTTCAGTGATTTGAAGACCATTCCCAACCTCCAAAATCGTGCCGCAGATTCCCCCTCTCGACCAACATCCTCATACGATAACCTATACCACACCCCATCTTCGACCAAGCCATACCCATTTATACGAAAAAAGAGACGGCATCGAAGTTGCAACTCATCGATAAATGCGTTATCTTTGACAAAGCAAAAACCTTAAAACTTTATATCGTTATGAATAATTTTGTTTACGACATTCCCACCAAAGTCTACTTTGGCGAGGATCAACTCACTAATTTAGGAAAAGAGCTGAGCCGATTCGGTAAGCGCGTACTGCTCACCTATGGCGGCGGCTCGATCAAGAAGATCGGCCTCTACGATGCTGTGGTGGAGCAAATCAAACAGGCAGGCTTGGAGCTCTTTGAGCTTTCGGGCATCGAGCCAAATCCTCGTATCGAGTCAGTCCGCAAGGGTGCCGAGATGTGCAAGGAACATTCGATTGATGTACTTTTGGCCGTTGGCGGTGGCTCGACTATTGATGCTACAAAGTTTATGGCTGCAGGCGCTTGCGTTGACCACGATCCGTGGGATTTCTTGAGCAAGAAATGGGCACCCATCGAGAAGGCTCTGCCTATCGTCTCTGTCCTCACACTCTCAGCTACAGGCTCTGAGATGGATACCGCCGCAGTAATCTCCAACCTCGAAACCAAAGAGAAGATCGGCCGTATGCATCGCAATTTGTTGCCACAGGTGTCATTCCTCGACCCTACCAACACATTCACCGTCAGCCCATACCAGACAGCATGTGGATCAGCCGATATTATTTCACACATCTTGGAGGTATATTTCAATCAGGAGAACGACCTCTACATGCTCGACTGCTTTATGGAGGGAATGCTCAAGACCGTCATCAAATATGCCCCTGTGGCGATGCGCGAGCCAGAGAACTATGAGGCACGCGCCAACCTGATGTGGACATCGTCATGGGCAATCAACGGCTTTATCACAGGCGGCAAGCGCCACGCTTGGAGCTGCCACCCAATGGAGCACGAGTTGTCAGCATTCTACGACATCACACATGGCTTAGGCTTGGCGATTCTGACCCCACGCTGGATGGAGTATTGCTTAGACGAGAGTACGGTTGACAAGTATGTACAGTTCGCAGTCAATGTCTTTGGCGTTGACCCATCGGGCGACAAGATGGAGATTGCTCATAAGGGTATTGAGCTTATGGCGGACTTCTTCTTCAACACTTTGGGATTGAAGAGCAACTTTACCGATGTCGGCATCAAGGCCGAGGACTTCTCTGAGATGGCTCGCAAAGCGTGCTGCGGCGATGTGATTCAAGGCTTCAAACCTTTGGCACAGGCCGACATCGAGAAAATCTACCAGATGTGTCTATAATTAACGTGGGGCTGCCTGATTTTCGATCAGACAGCCCTCACTTTTTAAAATTTAACCATTAAGCCCATGACAGATATCTCCTGCCTGTATCGGGCTTTTGTATATACCGTAATTATAACGTAAACTTCAAACCGAGGAAGAAGGTGCGGGGCATCATTGGACCGAAGATATATACTGAATCACGGTTTGCGCCCTTGTCGATATCATCCTGGAAGCTGTCAAAGATATTCTTCACACCGCCCGAAAGTTCCAAATTGATAGAATCTGTGAGGTAAAACTTATAAGCGAGTTGCGCACCCATATCCCAGAACGAAGGTGTTAGCTCTGAGCGATCCTCCTCGATATATCCCGCGTTGTGCTGAACAAGCATAGGGCCTGTGTAATTACCAAAGAGTGAGGCTTTAAATTGCTTAGTAATGTCAGCCGAGGCTGTGAAATATGCATAGTGATCGGGGGTGCGGAACATTCTACGCTCAGCTTGAACCATATCTGACCACTCCTCTGGCTCGTTGTAGCGGCTACGTTGGTAGGTGTAACCAGCCTGAAGCTCAAACACAGAAGGGATACCCAATTTCAGCTCTGTTGTAAGACCGCGTACCTTTGCTCCCGAAGCGTTGTAGCGTGTCTGGAGGATGTAACCTGCATCGTTAACACCTGTCTTAGCCAACGCAAAGACATCATCCAAGATGGTGTAAAAACCCTCGATGAGCAGATTACCCTGCAATGTACCGAAATTGTGGTAGAGGTCGGCCGAGGCGCTGAGGCTATGAGAATACTCTGGCTTCAAGTCGGGATCAAGCACAATGATAGAAGATTGGTTATTCACAGCGTCAATGTGCAAATCCTCATCAAAAGCCTGTGGAGCACGATAACCACTTGAGTAGCTGATTCTCAAGCCGATATCCTCGATCGGGCTATAACGCAGATTGGCACGTGGCGAGAAGATGATATCATCCATCATGTTGTGCTTGTCAAAGCGACCGCCGACAACGAAGTTAACCTTATCGCTACGCCACTCGTTCTGCACAAACACTCCAGCGGTACGCACTGTCTGCTGCAAGATGCGATCAAAACCGATCGAGTGGTCATCCAAATCGTTGTACGAGTATTCAAAACCTGCAGTAAACTGTGCAGGCATAAAGAGGCACTTATCGAAGACATAGCTGTACTGCAAACCTGCAACCAAAGTTACATCCTTAGTTTCACCGTATGCGTTCAGATCCTTGCCTGTGCCGTAGTAGCTGTCGCGATGGATGCCTTGAGCCGAAACATATACATCGGCAAAGTGGCGAGAATTAGGCGCAAAGTAGCTGAAACGAAGGCTTCCACCGTTGATGTTATGGTCGGTCTGCTCGGCAATCTCGGCCATGTGAGGTGGCAAATCAATGTTGTCTCCTCCGCGGCGGAACTCTCCGATATGGTGATACTCGGCTGTGAGCTTAGAGTTCGCTGAAGTCTTGTAATAACCTCTGAAACCGATTGTCTCGGCCTTGATACCTGTGATATCCGAGAATCCGTCATCGTTGCGATCGTAAGC
>CAYTGT010000086.1:0-7036 GCA_964437405.1 uncultured Alistipes sp. | reverse complement strand
GGCATTATCACCGACATGAACGCCATCCGTGCTGACGAGGAGTTGGACAACCTCCACTCATTGTATGTCGATCAGTGGGATTGGGAGCGTGTGATGCCAGAGGATTGCCGTACGGTGGAGTACCTAAAACGAATCGTGGAGCGCATCTACGGTGCAATTTTGCGTACCGAGTATCACGTCTGCGAGACATTCCCACAGATCAAGCCATTCCTCCCTGAGCAGATCACCTTTATCCACGCAGAGGAGTTGTTGCAACGTTACCCTACTCTTTCAGCCAAGGAGCGTGAGGATGCCATCTGCAAGGAGTACGGTGCGGTATTTATTATAGGTATCGGCTGCGAATTGAGCAACGGCGAGAAGCACGACAACCGCGCCCCCGACTATGACGACTACTCAACCGTATCAAAACATAGCGGTTTGGTGGGTCTGAATGGTGATTTGCTGATCTGGTATCCTGTGTTGGAGCGTTCGATAGAGCTTTCGTCAATGGGAATCAGAGTAAACCGAGAGGCTTTGGAGCGTCAGCTTAAGCAGAGTAGCAAGGAAAATCGCAAGGAGCTCTATTTCCATCGCCGACTTTTGGAGGGATCGCTTCCGCAATCTATCGGTGGAGGTATCGGCCAAAGTCGACTTTGTATGATTCTGCTCCACAAAGCCCATGTCGGCGAGACCCAATCGAGCATCTGGCCCGAAGATATGCGCAAGGCATGCCGTGATGCAGGAATGACGTTGATATAAAACATTGCTTATATACCTTTTACATTAATTTTAGATCTATTTGCTCCTAACGGCATACTTTGCGGCTATTAGCCGCAGTTACAAGTCTGACCCACCCCCAACCCCCGCCTCAGGCAGGGGCTTTGGTCTCCGAAAATGGCTCCTCAAAGGAACAACCAAAGGTTGTATAACATGAATATATCGCTTAAGAATAATATAGGCCACTCTTCGGAGTGGCCTATTTCCTTTAATATGTTTGTTCTCAAACCACGCCTACCAATCAAAAATACTTCTTGTAGGCTTTTTATTAATGTCCCATCTCGCAGAGGAACTTGATACGCACCAAACGAATCTCCTCTTCGGTGTAGTCAGATCCGAGCTCCTCGATTGCTGCATCCTACGAATCTCTCTCAGCATCCTCCTTGAAGTAGAGGTAGATATCCTCTGCCTTATCCTCGTCCATATATTTATTGATATAGTACGAGATATCGAGTTTTGTACCAGAGTTTACAATTCCTTCAACCTCCGACAATACCTCCTCGAAATCGAGATTCTTCGCACGTGCAATATCCTCGAAATCCATCTTACGGTCAATAGACTGAATGATGAAGATCTTGTTTCCCGACTTGTTGGCCACGCCCTTCACCACCATATCCTGAGGGCGGATAATATCCTTTTCCTCAACATAGGCCTTGATAAGTTTAACAAACTCCTCACCGAACTTCTTAGCCTTACCAGCGCCCACACCCGCGATGTTCTGCATCTCCTCGATGGTGATCGGATATTGGATCGACATATCCTCCAACGAAGGATCTTGGAATACAACAAACGGAGGTAAATCGTGCTTCTTGGCAACCTTCTTACGCAGATCCTTCAGCATAGCAAACAACTCCTCATCTGCCGCGCCGCCCTTACCGACCTGCGCCGACATAGCCTGCTCCTCCTCTTGCTGCTCCTCGTAATTATGGTCGAGCGTGATGGTCACAGGGGATGGTGATGCGATATATTTCAAGCCCTTCTCGTTGATCGACAAGAGTCCGTAATTCTCGATACTCTTATCCACCAAACCCAAAATCAATGCCTGACGCACTACTGCGCCCCAGAATTTAGCATCATGCTCCTCGCCTTTGCCAAACCACGAGAGTTTATTATGCAAATAGCTCTTAACATGAGCCGTCACCTTACCCGTCAAGACAGCCGCCAAGTGATCAACCTTGAATTTATCACCTATCGCCTCTAAAGTCTGCAAAGCGAGCTTCATCTCGGCCTGAGCATTTACCTTTGGTTTTGGATTCACACAGTTATCGCAAGCACCGCAATTTGTCTCGCCATACTCCTCTCCGAAATAGTGCAACAAGGTCTTACGGCGACACATAGAGCTCTCTGCATAGGATACAGTCTCCAACAGAAGCAATTTACCGATCTCCTGCTCGGCCAAAGGCTTGCCCTGCATAAACTTCTCCAACTTCTGGATATCTTTATAACTATAGAATGTAAGGCAATGACCCTCGCCGCCATCACGGCCTGCACGACCTGTCTCCTGATAGTAACCTTCAAGCGACTTAGGAATATCGTAGTGTATCACATAACGCACATCGGGCTTATCAATACCCATACCGAAGGCGATGGTCGCAACAATCACATCTACCCTCTCCATCAAGAAATCATCTTGATTATTGGCTCTTGTCTGAGCATCCATACCCGCATGGTATGCCAAAGCCTTGATACCATTAGCCATCAACAACTCAGCCAACTCCTCCACTTTCTTACGGCTCAAGCAGTAAATAATTCCACTCTTACCAGGTCGTTGCTTGATGAAGCGGATGATATCGTGATCAGCATTATGTTTAGGTCTTATCTCATAGAAGAGATTAGAACGATTGAACGAAGATTTAAAGACAGCCGCATCACTCATACCCAGATTCTTCTGGATATCCATCTGTACCTTTGGTGTAGCTGTCGCAGTCAGCGCGATAAGCGGAGCCTGACCGATATCGTTGATGATAGGACGGATACGGCGATACTCTGGGCGGAAATCGTGGCCCCACTCCGAGATACAATGCGCCTCATCAATGGCATAGAACGAGATCTTGATCTTACGCAAGAAGGCTACATTATCCTCTTTGGTGAGTGACTCTGGAGCAAAATAGAGCAACTTAGTCTTACCATCCAACACATCTTGACGCACTTGATTGATCGCTGTCTTGTTGAGCGATGAGTTCAAGAAGTGAGCGATACCCGATTCGGTAGAGAATGTACGCATGGCATCGACCTGATTCTTCATCAGGGCAATCAGTGGCGAAATGATAATCGCCACGCCATCCATTATCAGAGCAGGCAACTGATAACAAAGCGACTTGCCGCCTCCTGTCGGCATTAACACAAAGGTATCGCGTCCCGAAAGAAGGTTACGAATAACTGCTTCCTGATTTCCCTTGAAAGAGGTGAATCCGAAGTACTCTTTTAACTTGTCATGTAATAACGTGCTATCCTGCTCCATGGTTTTAATCCAAAAAATCGGGTTGTTTGTAGCTTATTTTCTCCAAAACATCAATTTTCACTCAAAGATAAAACTTTTTTTGGAAAAAATAATAACTTTGTGAAAAATTTTCAAGCAATATGCGACTATTCACAAGCGAATTGGTAAAGAAATATAAGTCTCGCACGGTTGTTAACCATGTCACCATCGACATCAAGCAGGGAGAGATCGTAGGACTGCTCGGCCCTAATGGTGCGGGTAAGACCACTACCTTTTATATGATAGTAGGCCTGATCAAGCCCAACGAGGGACAAATATTTCTTGAGGATGACAACGGCAAGGTTCGCGAATTGACCAACGAGCCTGTATATCGCCGCGCCCAGATGGGTGTAGGATATTTGGCGCAGGAGGCTTCGGTATTCCGCCGTTTGAGTGTCGAGGACAACATCAAGGCTGTTTTAGAGATGACCTCTTTCAGCAAGGAGTACCAGCGTGAACGATGCGAAGCCTTAATCGAGGAGTTCCGTTTGCAGAAGGTTCGCAAGAGCCTCGGAATCCAACTTTCGGGAGGTGAGCGCCGCCGTACCGAGATTGCACGTGCTGTGGCCATCAACCCTGCTTTCATTCTGCTTGACGAGCCTTTTGCGGGTGTAGACCCTATTGCAGTGGAGGATATCCAGAGCATCGTAGCAACTTTGAAAAACAAGAATATCGGAGTGATCATCACCGACCACAATGTTGACGAGACTCTGGAAATTACCGACCGCACCTATCTGCTCTACGAGGGTAAGATCCTCAAAACAGGTACAGCCGAGGATTTGGCCAACGATGAGATGGTGCGCAAAGTATATCTTGGCAAGAACTTCGAGTTGCGCCGCAAGCCGAGCTACGCCATGCAAAAAATTCAAGAGGAGCAGGCTTTGGCAAGCGAGAATAACTCTGCCATCGAGCGTTATGAGCAAGAATAATTTTACTATAAAAACGACTATAAGCACATAAACCGACCATATATGGATAAAAGCGTCTCCGCGGGGTGTATCAATGGTATAATTGCTCCGCCAAGTTCAAAAAGTTACGCTCAACGAGCCATCGCATTGGCATTGCTCGCTCAGGGGCGAAGCGTTTTACGTAATATCGAATTTTGTAAGGATACTCGCTCAGCTCTCTCATGTATCAAAGCATTGGGAGCCAAAGTTGAGCAACTTGATGAGAGTACCATAGCTATCGAGGGAGGATTGAACCCTCAGAGCAACACCTTGTACGTGGGCGAGTCGGGTTTGGCCACACGTCTTTTCACACCTCTTGCTTCACTTTGGCATGAAGCCATCACTATTCAGGGCGAAGGCACGTTGCTTCACCGCCCAATGTTGATGATGATTGAGCCGCTGAGAGCTTTGGGTGTCAATGTCCGTGATGGAGGTGGCTACCTCCCAATCGTGGTACAAGGCCCAATACATGGCGGAGAGATTGAGGTTGACGGCAGTATATCTTCTCAATTTATCACAGGTTTATTGCTTTCGTTGCCGCTTGCCGAGGAGGATACAACTCTGCATGTAAATTCTCCAGTTTCGACCCCTTACATCGACATGACTATTGACACGGCTCGTCTATTCGGCATCGAGATCATGCACAAGGAGGACTACACCGAATTTTTCATCGAAGGTGGTCAGACATACACCCCAGCCGATATAGCCATCGAGGGAGATTGGAGCGGAGCTTCCACCATCTTAGTTGCTGGAGCTATCGCTGGAGAGGTTACAGTTAAGAATATCTCAACCCTCTCTAAGCAAGCCGACACAGCCATCATTCGCGCTTTGGAGCGTGCAGGAGCAGGTATCGTCATCGAGCAAGACTCCATCACAATCACTAAACGACCGCTTCGAGCCTTTACATTCGATGCCACAAACGCCCCCGATCTCTTCCCTGCCTTAGCTGCATTGGCTGCGGCAGCCGAGGGTGTTTCGACCATCATTGGTACTAACCGTCTGCGCCATAAAGAGAGCGACAGAGCCGAGACTCTGCGTCAGGAGTACGAGAAACTTGGCATTGAGATCGACATCAGCGAAGATGATGTGATGAAGATTCGAGGCGGCAAGATCAACCCTGCCACAGTATATAGTCACGGAGATCACCGTATCGCCATGTCATTGGCCGTTTCGGCTTTACGTTGCGAGGGTGAGGTAACGATTCAGGAGGCCGAGTGTGTTGAAAAGAGCTACCCGACCTTCTTCGAGGATTTGGAATCTTTAATTGTATAGACATGAACTCTTGGGGTAATATATTTAGAGTGAGTATTTGGGGCGAATCGCATGGAGCGCAGGTTGGAGTCTCAATTGACGGTATTCCTGCGGGCATTACGCTCTGTGAGGATGATTTTTCACAGGATCTTGATCGCCGCCGCGCAGGTGCTGCTGGCACCACACCTCGTAAAGAGAGTGATTTGCCGCATATCGTATCAGGCTTGTATAATGGCCATACCACAGGCTCCCCACTCACTGTGGAGTTTCTCAACGAGAACACCCGCTCTACCGATTATTCATCACTTCTGAAGCACCCACGCCCATCCCATGCCGATCTGGTTGCCCAACAAAAGTGGAATGGCTACAACGATCCACGTGGCGGAGGCCACTTTTCGGGTCGTATCACATTGGGCATGGTTGCCGCAGGTGTGGTTGCAAAGAAAATTCTGGGTGATCAAGTATCTTTTTCATCCGAGATAATTGAGATCGGAGGCTGTCAAGACCCTGCACGTTTTGAACAGATAATCGCACAAGCGCAACATGATCAGGACTCAGTAGGAGGCGTTATCGAGTGCCGTATCGGTGGCATTAATACAGGTCTTGGCGAGCCATTTTTCGACTCAGTCGAGAGCCTTGCCGCACACCTATTATTCTCAATTCCTGCAGTCAAGGGAGTTGAGTTCGGTGCAGGTTTCCAAGCCGCACGTATGCGTGGTTCGGAACATAACGACATGATTATTGATGCCGAGGGTCACACCTCAACCAACCATGCAGGAGGTATTGTCGGAGGTATTACCAACGGCAACGAGATCGTGGTGCGAGTTGCTATCAAGCCTACCGCTTCTATCTCGAAACAACAACAGAGCTACAATTTCGAACAGGATAGCGTTGAGCCACTCATCATCAAAGGTCGTCACGATGCTTGTATCGCATTGCGTGCCGCTGTTGTCGTGGAGTCGGCTATGGCAATCGCGTTGGCGGACCTTAAACTCAGAGCATAAAAGGGTGAAGCAGAGACGCATCGACATAGTAAACCATATCGCCAATCGGATTTCATCGTTATACTCCGCCGAGGAGTGTAAGATCATTGCACGCACCGTTGCAGCACACATAAGCGGCGATAACCCGATTAAATTCATCACCGATCCCAACGAAGAGATCGAGATTAATGGATTGGAGAATGTCATTGAGGAGCTCGCGGCTGCACGCCCACTACAATATGTACTAAATAGAGTTGACTTCTTCGGATTGGAACTATATATCAACCAGGGAGTTTTGATTCCCCGCCCTGAGACCGAGGAGTTGGTAATGTGGGCAAGAGATTCCGCTAAAGGAATTGAGTCCTTACGCAAACATACCACCATTCGCATCCTCGATCTCTGCACAGGTAGCGGATGTATCGCTTTGGCACTCAAGAGTGCATTACCTCATGCCGAGGTAACTGCGGTAGATATTTCGGATGATGCGCTCAAGATCGCTCGCAAGAATGTCGAAATGCTCAATCTCAATGTTGAGATAGTAAAAGATGATGTTCTGGGAGGTGTAGAGAGCCTGCGAGATCGTCAATTCGATATCATCATCTCCAATCCGCCATATATTC
>CAYTGT010000085.1:0-7073 GCA_964437405.1 uncultured Alistipes sp. | reverse complement strand
GTAATCTGAATATCCACGTGCCTGAGGGCGCTATCCCGAAAGATGGCCCATCGGCGGGTATTACGATGGTGACATCTATCGTCTCGACCTACACCAAGCGCGAGGTTAAGGAGCGTATCGCCATGACAGGTGAGATGACTTTGCGTGGTAGAGTGATGCCTGTTGGTGGAATCAAGGAGAAAATCTTGGCTGCGAAACGTGCGGGTATCGTTGAGTTGATCCTCTGCGAGGATAACCGCAAGGATGTTGAGGAGATTAAGCCTGAGTATTTGGAGGGCTTGACATTCAACTATGTGAAGCAGATTGACGAGGTGTTGCGATTGGCGCTGAAGTAATGCTTTAAATAAGAGCGACAAGGTGTTGAATTGTTGACTGATAGGTTTGTATATTAAAGAGTTGCTGAGAGAAGGATTTATGACGAATATGGTAAAATTTGTTGCAGGACCTTGTGTGATTGAGTCGGCGGAGTTGCTTGATCAGATCGCCGAGCGATTGGTCGAGATTAATAACCGTCTCGGCACAGATATCATATTCAAGGCTTCGTTTGATAAGGCTAATCGCACTTCGCTCTCATCATTTCGAGGCCCTGGGTTAGAGAAGGGATTGCAGATGTTGTGGGATGTGAAGCAGAAGTGGGGCTTAAAACTCTGCACCGATATCCACGAAGCTCATCAAGCTGAGGCTGCTGGTGAGGTGGTTGACGTGATTCAGATCCCTGCTTTTCTGTGTCGTCAGACCGATTTGTTGGTTGCGGCGGCTCAGACGGGCAAGATCGTAAATATCAAGAAAGCACAGTTCCTTTCAGGGCAAGATATGCTCTACCCCTACGAAAAGGCTGTAAAGTCGGGAGCTCAGCAAGTGTGGCTTACCGAGCGTGGAAATATGTTCGGATATAATAATTTGGTGGTTGACTTCCGTAATGTGGCCGATATGCTCAAAATCTCGCCTACGGTGATGATGGATTGTACACATAGCGTTCAGCGTCCTGGCGCAGCAGGTGGCAAGACGGGTGGAAATCGCGAGTTTGTGCCTGCTATGGCAAAGGCGGCAAAGGCTTTTGGTGCCAATGCTTTTTTCTTCGAGGTGCATCCCGATCCCGATCATGGCTTGAGCGATGGAGCGAATATGTTGGAGTTGGAGAAATTGGAAACACTTGTTAAAGATCTCAAGTAAAAATAACTTAAAATGAATGGTTTAACTTCTCAAGAGATTGTCGAGTTGGCTCGCCACACTATTAATGTTGAGGCCGAGGCATTGAAGCGTATGGCTGAAACCATCGGCGATGATTTCCTTTCGGCGGTGAATCGCATCTTGATGGGAACGGGAAAGTTGATCGTGACGGGCATGGGTAAGTCTGGTCATGTGGGGCGTAAAATCGCTGCTACATTGGCGAGCACGGGTACTCCGAGCTTCTTCCTCCATCCTGGCGAGGCTTTTCATGGCGACTTGGGTATGATCTCGAAAGAAGATGTGATTTTGGCGCTCTCGTTCTCAGGTGAGACCGATGAGGTGTTGAAACTCGTGCCATTTATCCAAAGTAACGGAAATACATTGATCTCGATGACGGGCAATCCCGAATCGACATTGGCTAAAAATTCAGATATCCATCTCAACCTAAATGTTAAGGAGGAGGCTTGCATCCTGCGTCTTGCTCCGACCACATCGACAACAGCTCAGATAGCTATGGGCGATGCGTTGGCCATAGCGTTGATGAAAGCGCGTCAATTTACTTCGGTGGATTTTGCACGTTTGCATCCAGGTGGAATTTTGGGTCGCAGGTTGTTGATGACGGTGGAGAATGTTATGCGAAAGAGGGATCTTCCGATTGTCAGTCCCGATTGCTCGGCTACAGAGATGATCCATAAAATCTGTTGCGGCGGTTTGGGCCTGATCATTATTGAACAGGAGGGTCAGATGAAAGGAATCGTTACCGATGGCGATGTTCGCCGTGCTATGGAGGCTCGTCAGGCGGAATTTTTCTCTATCACTGCGATGGATATTGCTACACGTAACCCCAAAACAGTCAACCAAAAGGCTAAATTGATTGAAGCTGAAAAGTTGATGACGCAATACAAAATCAATGTGTTGTTGGCGACCGATGATGAGGGTCGTTTGCAAGGCGTGATACAGCTGTATGACATTAAGTTGTAGTGAGAGAAGGTGTTGTGTTGACTCTCTGATGTCCTCAAAAGGGATATATGCTGGAATGTGAAGGATAAAAGAATAACCGACTAATAACCTTAAATTATGAAGAAAATATATCTGTTGTTGCTCATTTTGTTTTGTGTGACATGTGCTCCACAAGCGGGCGAGCGTGATGGTTGGGTGAAACTCTTTAACGGTCGTAATCTCAAGGGCTGGAGCAAGCTCAATGGAAAAGCGGAATTTCGTGTCGAGAATCAAGAAATCATAGGTGTGAGTACACCTAATACCCCTAATACATTTCTGGCCACCGATAAGCGTTACGGCGACTTTATTTTGGAGTTGGAATATAAGGTTGATGAGGGTGTAAATTCTGGTATCCAGTTGCGCAGTCAGTCGAAACCAGAGGTGCAGAATGGTCGTGTATATGGTTATCAGTGTGAAATTGATCCTTCGGCATATAGCGGTGGAATCTATGATGAGGCACGTAGCGGCTGGTTATACAACCTGAGTGATGAGCCTGTTGCGCAAAAGGCTTTTCGTCATAGCGAGTGGAATCACCTGCGTGTTGAGGCCGTTGGTCACTCTATTCGAGCATGGCTTAATGGAGTGCCTACTACCGATTTGGTGGATGATAAGGATTCGGAGGGCTTTATCGCTTTGCAGGTGCATGAGATAGGTGCCGATAAGAGCAAAATTGGCAAGTCTATCAGATGGCGTAATATCCGCATCAAAACCGAAAATCTTGAGAAGGAGTTGTCGGCTCCTATCACTGCGATCTCTCAGAAAAATCATGTTTTGAACTATGTGTCGGAGCGTGAGACTGCTGCAGGGTGGAAACTTCTGTGGAATGGTAAGGATTTGAGCGGTTGGAAGAGCAACAGCGGCAAAACTGATTTCGATAAAGGTTGGAAGGTCGAGAATGGTGCACTTGTGATCAAGTCGAAGTCGGGTGCAGGCGATATCATTACAGAGCAGAAGTATAAAAACTTTGAACTTCAGATTGATTTCAAACTTACGCCAGGCGCAAATAGCGGTATCAAGTATTTCATCGGCATGAATGGTAGCGTGGGTTGCGAGTTTCAGATTTTGGACGATGAGAAGCATCCCGATGCTAAGGCGGGTCGTGATGGAAATCGCCGTCTGGGATCGCTCTACGATATTATGCCTGCCGAGGGTTGGAAACATGCTAATAAGTATGGCTGGAATCGTGCGCGAATCGTTGTTAAGGATAACCATGTCGAGCATTGGTTGAATGGTCATAAACTCATCGAGTATGAGAAGGGTAGCAAGGCTTGGCAGGAGATGGTCGCTAAAAGTAAATTTGCTGGCGTAAAGAATTTTGCAGGTGGAGATGGTGGTCATATCCTTTTGCAAGATCATAACGATGAGGTGCACTACCGTAATCTGAAAATTAGAGAGTTGTAAACCGAAACTTCGCGATATACATTGAGTAGTTTCTCACATTTCGAGGCGATGAAAGATACTATTATTACAGCTAAGGCCAAAAGACGCGAACTGATTATTTGGTTCTGTTGCTTTGTTGTGGCCAATATTATAAATTGGTGCGCAATCATCAAGTTCTCTACACCGTGGTATGAGGTTTTTACACAGATAGGCTATGTCATAGTGACATCGTTGGTGTTGTACTTCCTGATATTGGTGTTGCGTGTGGCTTGGTGGGTGATTAACCGCTTGATTAAGATGTAATTTCTGCTTGTGAAGTATGGCTTTCGAGTTTCAATATAGTGCCAAAAATCCGCTATACCCTGTGTCGTATCTCTCGATGAAGGCGATGCATAGTCGTTTGGAGATTGTCTGGACAGGGTCTGAGGAGAGCGCGGCACATGATATGGCTCGAAGGATAGAACAGACAGTGTGTTCGATGGAGCGAGAGTTTAACCGCTTCAGCGACCAAAGCCCGCTCGCGGTTGTTAATCTTAAAGCTGCCCGCGAGAGTGTTCAGGTGGGTGAGGATCTCTTCATGGCGTTGGAGCTGTGTGAGGCCTTTCGCCGAGGTACGGGAGGATATTTCGATGTGGCGACCTCGACTTCGGAAGCAGGGGCGGTGAGTTATCTGCTTGATCCGAAGAGCCATAGCGTGAGGTTTTGTAATGAGGGCGTGCAACTCGATTTGGGCGGTTTTGCTAAGGGCTTTGCTTTGGAGCGATTGAGTGCTATGCTGAGTTCCGAAGGTGTGGATAAGGCGTTGCTGAATTTTGGCAGTAGTTCGATTTTGGCATTAGGGCATCACCCTTATGGTGAGTGGTGGTCGGTTGGTGTGGAACATACCTTGCAGCAGGGAATCATGGCACATCAAGTGTGTTTGAAAGATGGCGCAATGTCGGTTTCGGGACGTAATCGCAAGGGCGAATTTCATATTGTCAATCCCCATACGGGCGCGAGTGTGGCTGCCGAGGAGTTAATATTGGTTGAGGGGCGTTCGGCGTTGGTGTGTGAGGTGTTGTCAACAGCGCTGTATGCAGCTCCGAAGTCATATAGACGGACAATCGTGGCGCAATATGAAGGCTACCGAGCAAGTGAGATCTATTGCGAAAAGTATGGCTCTGTGAGGGTCGTACAGATTGGATAGGTCAGTCAAGAAGAATTGAAAATAAATATATAAGGTATACCAATGAATAGAAAAGAGTTTTTGTCGGATTGTGGCAAAATTGGTTTTGCGGGTGTAACCTTGTCGTTGTTCCCTTGGTTGCAGTCGTGCACCGAGAAGGCGAAGCAGGAGGTGCAGGGTGAGAAGGCGCGTATCGGAATTATCGGTACGGGCTCGCGTGGATGTTTCCATATCAAGCATTTGGTACAGATGCCGAATGTTGATGTCGTGGCGCTGTGTGACAACTATCGTCCTCATTTGGAAGATGCCGCTCAATATTATCCTAATGCACGACTCTATGATGATTATCGCCGTCTTTTGGAACAACGCGATGTCGAGGGTGTGATTATCGCGACACCTCTCTATCTTCATGCTCCGATGACACTCGATGCGCTGTCGGCAGGTAAACGTGTCTTCTGCGAGAAGTCTATGGGTTATACGCTTGATGAGTGCTTGGATGTTTATAACAAGCGCAAAGAGCTCGGTGGCGTGCTTTTTATTGGTCAGCAGCGATTGTTTGACACGAAGTATATCAAGGCGATGAGCATGATTCACGAGGGTAAGATCGGTGATGTGGTCGGAGTGAGAAATTATTGGTATCGAAATAATAATTGGCGCCGAGATGTCCCTTCGCCTGAGTTGGAGCGCCATATTAATTGGCGATTGTATAGTGAGTATTCGCGCGGATTGATGACCGAGCTTGCCTGCCACCAATTGCAGAATGGATCATGGGCTTTGGGTATGTTGCCTGAGCAGGTGATGGGCTCTGGTCATTTGGTGCATTGGCTCAAGGAGGATAAACGCGATGTCTATGATTGTGTGAGCGCAATTTTCACCTATCCGAACGGCGTGAATATGACCTTCGAGTCAATTATCTCGAATAAACACTTTGGTATGGGTGAGCAGATCTTGGGTACAAATGGTACGATAGATCTTGTGACAGGAATGTATTATAACGATGAGCCGATGCCTAAGGGTAGTGGTATGCACCAGTTGGTGGCTCAGATCGAGAGTGGCGTGATGTCTAATTCGGTCTTTGCTGGTACTTCGTGGGCGGCTGAGTCGAGTCCGTTGGCTCCAGGTATTCCGATTATGCCAAATGTGAAGGTCGTGACAGGAGAAAGTACGGTAGGCGCCGAGGCCGATGGCTCAAAAGAGTTGTTGGAGGCTTTCGTGCATGCTACAATCACAGGCCGTCAGCCCGAAAAGGTGTTGGAGGAGTCGTATTATGCCACTCAGTTTGCACTTTTGGCAGACAAGGCAATGCACGAAAATCAGATCTTGAAATTGGACGATAAGTATAAGATCCCATATACTCCGTTGAGGAATAAATAATTTTCACATGTATCGTAGCCTAAAGGAATATATCGAGTGTTTGGAGCGTGCAGGAGAGTTGGCGAGGGTTAAGACCCGCGTGTCGACTCGCTTTGAGATTGCCGAGATCACCGACCGCATGTGTAAAAGCGAGGGTGGGGGTAAGGCTCTGCTGTTTGAAAATACAGAGTCGGGATTCCCTGTGGTGACCAATATGATGGGCTCAAGCAAACGTATGGCGTTGGCTTTGGGTGTCGAGAAGTTGGATGATATTGCCGACCGAATAACCCGATTGTTAGGCGATGCACTCTCTCCAAAGGCTTCGTTGTGGGAGAAGATGCGTATGTTGCCTTTGCTGGCAGATGTGTCGAAATGGTTTCCGCAGAATGTGTCGGGACGTGGCGCATGTCAAGAGGTGGTATGGCAAGGTGATGAGGTTGACTTGGAGCGTTTGCCATTGCTTCACTCCTGGGAGTGTGATGGCGGGGCATTTGTGACTCTGCCGATGGTGAATACCGTTGACCCCGAAAGTGGAGTGCGCAATGTGGGAATGTATCGTATGCAACGCTTCGATAAGTGCTCAACGGGCATGCATTGGCACAAACATAAAACAGGCGCACGTCATTACGATGCATATAAACGTCTGGGGCAGCGTATGCCTGTGGTGGTATGTTTGGGAGGCGATCCCGCATATACCTATGCTGCGACAGCTCCGATGCCTGATAATATGGATGAATATCTCTTGGCGGGATTCCTGCGCCGAAAACCTGTGCGATTGGTGAAGGCGTTGACGTGTGATATCCGTATCCCAGAAGATTGTGATTTTGTGATTGAGGGTTATGTTGATCCGATGGAGGAGAAGGTTGTGGAGGGCGATTTTGGCGACCATACAGGCTTCTATTCATTGAAAGATCTATATCCTCGATTCCATGTGACAGCGATAACCCATCGCCGCGATGCGATATATCCAGCGACAGTGGTCGGTGTGCCACCTCAGGAGGATGCC
>CAYTGT010000084.1:0-7174 GCA_964437405.1 uncultured Alistipes sp. | reverse complement strand
CTCACGGAGGATAGAGTTAAGCTCCGAAGTGTTCATATACTTATCGCGAGCAATACGTGCCTCGATGCGGTTAATGATCTTAACGGTGGTCTCCACACCCACATCCGAAGTGATCAGCACCTCCTCCAAATCATCCAACACATCAGCATCGACAGTCGAACGTCCCGCAACGGCACGCGCCAACTTTGCAAAAAAGCCTGTCTTGGTCTTCTCCAAACCTGCCGAGAGTTCCTCTCTTTCGCGCTTCTGTTCGGCCTCCTCCACAGCTTGCATCTGCTCTGCGGCTTGTGGTTGCTCTTGAGTTGATGTGGCCTGCTGTACTACAGACGGCTGAGACTCAGCGCCTTGTGTGCTTTGAGGTTGCACATCCTGCTGATCTACAGCTTGCGCCACCTGCTCTACCTGAGTTGCAATCGGATGAGACTGCCCACTATCTTTCTTCTTCTTAAAAAGGTCAAAAAATCCCATATCTATCTTTTTTAGCGCCGATATCGGCTGTTATTTTGGCAAAAATACACTTTTTTGGGTACATTACCAAAATCTGCAAACCTTTGCCAATGTTATATTGAAATTTTTAGTTAAATTTGTTCACTAACATAACTCAAAAACCGATATAAAATGAACTATCTGAGTAAAATCATTCTCTCGCTGAGCATCGTATCTCTGCTCGGCTCATGTACCAACTCTGAGATGGAGCGTAACTTCCAGACTCCACCTGAGGAGGTGCAGACTGCCGTATATTGGTATTGGATTTCGGGCAATATCTCCAAAGAGGGTGTTGTAGAGGATCTCAAAGCGATGAAAAAAGCGGGTATCAACCGAGCATTTATCGGTGATATTGGTCAAGATGGATTATACACCGAGCGCAATGTCAAGATATTCTCTGACGAGTGGTGGGAGATTCTCCATACAGCATTCAAGACTGCGGCAGAGCTTGACATCGAGATCGGAATCTTCAACTCCCCAGGTTGGAGTCAGTCGGGCGGTCCGTGGGTAAAGCCTACCGAAGCAATGCGTTATTTGGCCTCAGCTGAGATGGTTGTCAGCGGTCCTCAACGCCTATCGACACGCATTGCTGACCCTGTCGAGAATTTCCAACCTGTACGCACGATTGCATACCCTGCCCCCGAAGGTTATCACTCGCCAGAGGTAAAGATCAACCACATATCGCCCAACGGCACAGGTGCAAATAAAGTAGAGATCAAGGCGTTGCCCGCAGGTGTGGAGAATGTATTGGAGCTCTCTTTGCAGGATGTGATGGAGATCCGCTCAATCACCATCCAGATGAGCCATCATCCAATGAATACCACCGCACATTTGGATGCTGAAGTTGACGGCAAATGGCAACGAGTTACAGATTTCATAATCAACAGATCTAATGCCGCGCTCAATGTCGGCTTTATACCTTATGCCCCCGCCACAGCAACCTTCTCGGCGGTGAAGGCTTCTCGTTTCCGACTTACATTTGACGCAACATCACAAGCTGGTGGTATTGAGAGGGTTGAACTATCTCCTATGCCACGCATCTCGTCATACGCCGAAAAGACATTGACCAAGATGTGTCAGACACCACTCCCTTATTGGGATCACTATATGTGGGCCGATGATCCTGCGCTCGACAACAACTCTTTCGCCATCGACCCTGCAAAGGTCGTTGACTTGAGTGACAAGATCGCGGCAGATGGCACAATCGAATGGGATGTACCTCAAGGCGAATGGATTATTCTCCGCACAGGTATGACTCCGACAGGCGTGACAAACGCCCCCGCAACACCCGAAGCCACAGGTCTTGAGATTGACAAAATGAGCCGCCACCACGTGCGCACTCACTTTGACGCCTTCATCGGTCAGATTTTGGAACGTATCCCTGAGCGCGACCGCTCGACATTCAGAGTTGTGGTGCAGGATAGCTATGAAACAGGTGGTCAGAACTTTACCGATCAGATGATAGAGCAATTTGAGGCAGAGTACGGCTACTCGATGTTGCCATACTTACCGACATATTACGGCTATGTGGTGGGCGACACTGAAAAGAGCAACCGCTTCTTGTGGGATCTGCGCCGCTTTATTGCCGATCGCGTAGCATACGAATATGTAGGAGGGCTGAAGGAGATCAGCAACGCCAACGGACTAACCACATGGTTGGCATGTTATGGTCATTGGGGCTTCCCTGGCGAGTTTTTGCAGTATGGCGGCCAATCGGATGAGATTGGTGGCGAGTTCTGGAGTGTCGGCGAGTTGGGCGACATAGAGAATCGCGCAGCTTCATCGTGCGGTCACATATATGGCAAGCCAAAAATCTGGGCAGAATCGAACACTTCGGGAGGCCCAACCTACTCACGCACACCTATTGATATGAAGCAACGTACCGACCGCTTCTTTACTGAGGGAATCAACGCCACCCTGTTACACCTCTACATCGAGCAGGCCGACACAGCACGTTATCCTGGTATCAACGCATGGTTTGGCAACGAGTTTGACGCTCACAACACATGGTATAGCCATTTAGACCTCTTCACCACCTACACAAAGCGTTGTAACTATATGTTGCAACAAGGTCTCAATATGGCCGATGTAGCATATCTAATCGGCGAGGATGCTCCAAAGATGACAGGTTTGCAGAGCCCTGCATTGCCAAAGGGTTATCAGTTCGACTATATCAATTCTGAGGTCTTGTCGCTCAATGCCAATGTTGCACAAGGAAATATAATTTTGCCACACGGCACGTCATATAAGGTATTGGTATTGCCACCGATTAAGACTATGCGCCCTGAGTTGTTGGAGAAGATTCAGCGTCTGGTCAAAGATGGCGCTATCATTTTAGGCCCTGCGCCAACCCGTTCGCCAAGTTTAAAGGATTACCCTGCGGCAGATCAGGAGGTGGAGAAGATGTCTCGCGAATTGTGGGGCGAGGCTTTCGACAAACGCGGAATGAACCGCTATGGTAAGGGTAGAATCTACAATGGCTACTCGTTGGAAGAGGTTTTTGCCGAGATAGGTCTTACGCCCGACTGCGCAACCCGACCAGAAGATCCACTACTCTTCAACCACCGCTCTACGATGGGTGCTGAGATCTATTTCATCTCCAACCAGAGCAACCACAAGATCTCAATCGAGCCTACATTCAGAGTTGACCGCTCACTGCGCCCTGAATTTTGGGATGCTGTGGATGGATCAATCCGACCATTGCCAGAGTTAGAGGTGACTGAGGGTGGTATCAAACTCCCGATAGAGCTTGATGCATTGGGTAGCGGATTTGTCGTTTTCCGCCGCAATGTTGACGCTACCGCCTCAGCAAAGAATTTCCCTGCACCGAGCAAGAAAGTTTCACTTTCAGCACCTTGGAATGTTGCATTTGAAGGAAAACTCTCATCACACGAGCCGATTGTGCTCACCGAGTTGGAGGATTTCTCTCAGAGCGAAGATCGCGACCTAAAATACTTCTCAGGCACGATGAACTACACCACCGACTTTACGGTTGATGCGGCCGACTTGGATAAGGGTCAATCGCGCTCAGTTTAGGTCGAGTGGAGGCGATGGCAAAGGTCTATGTGAATGATTGTTACGCAGGCGGAGCATGGTGCGCTCCATATAAGGTCGACATCTCGAAGCACGTGCGCGAGGGTAAAAACTCGTTGCGTGTGGAGGTTGTAAACAAGTGGGTAAATCGCATCGTGGGCGATATGCAGTTGCCCGCCGCCGAGCGCAAAATATCACTCACCGCCAACCCATACAACGCCTCAAGCGCCATACCTGCTTCGGGTTTGATAGGACCTGTTGCGTTAGAGTTTATGGAGTAAAAATAAGAGCTGTTCCTGATGCGGAACAGCTCTTATTTTTTAGGGTACTGGATCATAACCACTCCCACCCCAAGGATGACAGCGCGAAAGACGTTTCATAGTCAACCAGCCACCCTTCAGCGGGCCATACTTACGCAACGCCTCGATAGCATATTGAGAGCATGTAGGGACAAACCGACAAGCTGACGGAGTATAGGGCGAGATACAAATCTGATAGAACCTCACAAGCAATATCAGCGGCCACGCCATGACCTGCTTACAGATGTGCAGAAACCTGTCCCAACACTTTTTGGATTGCATTTTCTATGGTTTTATAGCTGTGAATCTCTTTGGTCGAGTATATTAGAGCAAGATCGAGCGTCAGAGCCTTCTCACCCAACTTTTCGACAATCGCCTTGCGATTTAATCTATACGCCTCACGCATTCGGCGCTTGAGAAGATTGCGTTTATTGGCTCGCTTGTGAAACTTTTTAGGCACCGAGAAGAGAACTTCCACACGCCTTTCATTCTCAGCAGCAACCTCTTGATTCTCAAGAGCTACATATCGAATCGGATATACAAAACCACCCTGACCTTCATCGAAAACTCGGCGAATGGCCTTCAACGAGCGCAAGCGCTCGGCACGTGGTAGTCCATAATCCGACATAGGGATAGATTTACTTCTTCTCCGCCACACTACGTGAGCGGCTCTTCTTCATCAACTTACTCTGCTGTGCGCGGATAAACTCCTCCTTCTGCTCATCTATCTTAACCTCAACCTCTGCTACCGTCTCACCACGCTTTACCTTTGAGATATAAATATCCAAAGCCTTGGCCATCGAAGGTGCTTCGGGCGATGGTGCTGAAGCCTTAACCTTCATACCCGCATCCAACGCTGCACGCAATGTAGCCTCGCCAAAAGTAGAGATTACAGGCAACTTCTCAACATCGAAGTTCTCGACAACGCTCTTTACATCCGATGGAGAGTAGAGCGCCATCACATCGTACTCCGCAGGATTCAAGCCCTCCATATCGGCCGCGATGGTCTTAGCCAAAATCACAGGCGAGAAGTTCATCTTCAACTTCTCCAATGCATCTGGCAATTCAGGTTTATGTGGCTCGCTCAAGGCCAAAAGGAAACGCTCACTCTTGTGCTTGATAATCAACTCCATGAGTGATGTGAAGCTACCATCTGCAAACGATATTTTACGCTTGCGATAGACAATATATTTCTGTAAATAGAGTGCGACAGCCTCGGTATTACATATATATTTCATGGTCTCAGGGACTGTAATACGCGCCTCCTCACAAATTTTGAAGAAGCTATCGACAGTCATACGAGACGTAAAAATTACGGCTGTATGGTCAAGAATCGCTATTCTCTGCGCACGAAACTCTTTCAAAGAAACTCCCACTACTCGGATCAGTGGTTTATAATCTACATCAACACTATACTTGGTTGACAATTCAAAAAAAGGCGACTTCTCAATCACCGCAGGACGCGGCTGTGATATCAATACTCTCTTTACCATTATTATCTATTTTTCTAACTCAGTCGAACCACCGCCTGCCACAAAAGTGTAATAGGCATGATTTCGACCGCGCAAAGGTACAAAATCCAATGTAAAATTGAAACTTTTTTAGAAATAAAGAGTTTAATACTCTCCCTAAAAAAGAGTCCAAGTGCCACAACAGCAGCTACAAAACCGACATTTTGCCACATCTCGTAGCCTGAAGTTGTACCCATTTGCGATATAAGTAGGATCGGCGAGACCATCACCGATGTAAGAACAAAATATATCAAACGTATCCTAAGCAAAGAACCAACCTCCGCCACCGAACGCGTAACAAAACCTACCGCCATCAGTAAAAGATACTGTGCTGCGATCACTACAAGGAATGCCAATATCACCGCAAAGGGCATATACGCCACCACCTGTGACGGCAACTCCACCTCGGCATTTCGACACCACATACCACACAACAGCCCCACAAAGCAGATACCCAGCAGGAACAATTTACCCAACGATCCATAGAAGATATCGCTTCGGCGGCGATCCGAAGTACGATCCGAGGATACCACATTACGATTAAAGACCGAAGTAAACAGCACTACAATATCGTCAAAATAACGATAGATGCAGAACATATAATATATGGCCATCAATATAATCAATACATTATATATAGGAGAAAGCAGATCGCCCAAATCCAAAACGCTACTAACCGCAGAATTGGCATCTGCCGAAAGTTGCCACTCTTGATTGCCCATCGCAAGCAATTCGCTTTGGGTTGAAATTCCATCACCAACGATATCTCCGCCCAAAGTTGTCTCCGCCACAGATCCTTCAGCGATCATAACCTCTGAGCTTACCCCTTCTGCGGCCACAACGCTATTGACAGTTACAGATTCTGTAATCACGCCTTCGCCAAACTGAGACTCCGAACCAAAGACGGTGTCTATCGAGGAGTCGTGGTAGCGCTCACGAGCTTTACGCCAAACCTGTATAATAGAATCAAACGTGCGATCGGTCGCTACATTCTCCGAGCTGTATTCCAACGTATCGACAGAGTGCAGCTGCCCCGTCCAACTATCGGTCAGACGGCGTAAAGCTCTCTCCGAGAGGGTATCCAATCCATCGGGAGTAAGTCTATCTGTAAGTTGCTCTGTCATCACTCAAATACTCGTTTCAATGTTATACGGAATGTTGTACCATGTCCAACCTCCGATTTGGCGACAAAAATTTTACCATGGTGGTAATCTTCCACAATGCGGCGCGAGAGCGACAAGCCCAAACCCCAACCGCGAGTCTTGGTAGTGAACCCAGGCTCAAAGATGCGCTTCCAATTACCTTTGGCGATACCCTTACCTGTATCGCTGACATCTATGTAGACCTTATCTTTATCCGACCACACCCTAAGATCCAATTCGCCTTGTCCCTGCATTGCGTCCAGCGCATTCTTCATCAGATTCTCGATCACCCACTCGAATAGCGCCACATTGAGATTCGCCTTCACAGGAGCGATGGCAAGGCCATTATACGAGAGCAACACATTGCGAGGTACACGCTTACGGAAGTAGAGTACCGTCTCACCGACCACCTCGTTGACATTATTAGGCGTAAGCACCGTCTCCGAGCCAATCTTTGAGAAGCGATCCACGATCTTCATCAAGTGCTGCAGATCCTTATTCATCTCATCGACAGCCGTTGCATCGACTTCCATCGAGCGCAAATACTCAACCCATCCGAGCAGTGAAGAGATCGGTGTTCCCAACTGATGAGCAGTCTCCTTAGCCAAACCGATCCATACGCGGTTCTGTTCATCCTGCTTGGTCGATTGCAGAGCGATATAGGTGAACAACAGAAATATCGCAATGATCAGCCACTGCACAT
>CAYTGT010000083.1:0-7208 GCA_964437405.1 uncultured Alistipes sp. | reverse complement strand
GACCAATAAACAAAAACCGCCCCGATTTTATGTACTATTTTGACCAATAAGCCCCAATTCCTAACTTATTTTTGCAAAAAAAGCTGTTACCCGTTTCGGATAACAGCTTTTAATTATTATAAATCCTATCTGATTAGAGAGAATTTACATACAAAGCCAAAGAGCTCTTGAGGTTAGCTGCCTTGTTCTTATGTACAATGCTATGCTTAGCCAACTTATCCAACATAGATGATACCTTTGGAAGCAAAGCCTCTGCAGCTGCCTTCTCTGTAGTGTTACGCAATGCGCGAACTGCGTTACGAGTTGTCTTGTGGTAAAGACGGTTGTGAGCACGCTTTGTAGCTGTCTGACGAATTCTCTTCTTTGATGACTTGTGATTTGCCATGATACTTTAAATTTTTATTTTTACTTTTTATACTTTCTGTTTTCTTTGACTTCGGCCACTCCGAGCCTTGTCATAATTTGTTGCAAGCCGAGAACACTCTCAAATATGCAACTCTTTGAACTATGAGATCTCTCGATCTCGACAGACACCACGTAAGCGTCCCTAATTATTCACCCTGTCAAGTGACCCTCACCGCAATAAATCCAAGCCCCATACAACCACACTCAAAGCGCCATTGTAACTTAAGCCCCTATCTCTTGCAGCTTCAGCCACCAGTCGTAGCCCATAGGGAAGTCGAATCCCTCTTTCAAGAATGAAAATCTTGCGTCCTAACCGATAGACGAATGGGCCTTACCGCTATCGTGCTACACATATACAGCACTTTAGCGGTGCAAAGGTAAATAAAAAATTATAATCTGCAATAAGAAACTGTTTAAATCTGAAGAAAAAAACTCTTTTTCAGTCTCTTTAATTCCTCGATCGCCCCAAATATTCAGACAATCATAACTTTATTCCCTACTTAAATGCCACGGCCAACACAGGTGAAATATCGTTTGTATTCTCTGCAGGAAGCTCTACGGCCAACCCCTCCTCGCGATTCTCAAACGCCACAGGACCATATCCGAGCAACTCCACAGACTTCACCTCGCCGCTGTAGTATGGAGACGACTTGCCAAATGACTTAACCACCACACCTCGCTCCTGCTCCTCTGGCCAACGAAGGATTGTTGTGTAGACAATACCGTCTCGCTGAACAAAACGAATATCTTTTGAGGAGTAGTCGTTACGCTCATTAAAACCCTGTGCATGAATTGGATTTGCCGACTCTGCCAATGGCCCCTCGCCAAATGTTTTCCAGGGGCGTGTGCCGTAGATACTCTCGCCGTTGATATCCATCCACGCCTTGATCTCGGCCAAAACCTTACGCTCTTTGTCGTCAATCGTACCATCGCCCTTCATCGGAATACTGAGCAAAAGGTTTCCGTTCTTGCTGATCACATCGACCAACATATTGACCACCTGCTTTGCTCCTTTGTAGCGGTCACTGCGGTAGACATCCTCGTTGTAGTGCCAATCGCCGATGCAGGTGCAAGTCTGCCAATACTCCTCCTGAATTTTATCGGGTGTACCGCGCTCCACATCCCACATCATGGATTTCTTGTGCCAATCCTCCAACACCTTGCCCATCGCAACAACATTTGCTACGCCACCATTCTGCTTGGCGCTGCGGTTATAGTAGTGTGCAAGGATATTTAGTCCCACTTGATCATCACAGCCATAGAACGGAAGCACCGTATCATCGAAGTACAAAATGGCAGGGTCGTATTTATTTAAACATTCCAAAACGCGATTCTGAAACTTCAGTTTATACTCCTCCGATGGAAGCGATGCACCATTTGCCCACGCCCACTGAGCGTGGATACTGCCATCGTGCTCCCAACCTGTACTATGCTCATGGCGCTGGGCATACAACTCTTGAGGATCAAGGCCCTTCCACCACTTGGCCGAGCCATCAGCATTGGGTTTGTAACCATCCTCTTTCGTAAGATTACCCTCATAATCCTGCGACTTCTCAAGCCAAGTCCAGGCGTGGCTACCGTGCATGCTGACACCCAGAGGCAAATCCCACTTCTTGCAAGCATCCGCCCACTCCTTAACGATATCGCGCATAGGGCCTACACGTGTCGAGTTCCACTCCTGATAATCGCTATCCCACAGATCGAAGTTATCGTGATGCTGACCTAAAGTGAAGAAGTAACGCGCGCCAACACTCTTATAGAGCGCAATCAACTCCTCTGGATTCCAATTCTCACCCTTCCACTCGTTACACAGATCCATCAATCCGAAATCGTTTGGATTGCCATATTTGCGATTGTGTTGATGGTTCTGCCAATGTCTTTCGTAATACATGTGTCGCGCATACCAATCGCCCGACTCCGCCTCACACTGAGGTCCCCAATGTGCCCAGATACCAAACTTGGCATCCTTAAACCACTCAGGGCACTCCCAACTCTCAAGTCCTTCCCATGTCGGGGTGTATGGTCCTTGAGCAATCTTCTCGTTACGTGGGCCGCAAGCCGACACCACAAACGAGGCAACCATTCCCACCAGCAAAACTCTCAACACTCGATTCATATACGCGTTTGTTCTAAAATTTATAAAAATATGATTTTTACAAATATACAGACATTTTTTATTCTCACATAGACGATCATCACAAAATTTATCACCATAGCGATTGGTTTCTGCCGAGAATATGATTTTTTTTCTTAAATTTGTCAGCAGAAAACAAATCAAAATAATATAACTATGCAAGCTATTGTAAAAACAGATTTCAATTTTGCCTCTCAGACTGAGAAGTATGTAGGTAAAGTTCGTGACGTTTACAACATCAACGATGACTATTTGGTGATGGTCGTTTCGGATCGTATCTCGGCATTTGACGTGGTTCTGCCTAAGGGTATTCCTTTCAAGGGACAGGTTTTGAACCAGATCGCAGCTAAGTTCTTGGATTCTACGGCTGACATCCTTCCTAACTGGAAGATCGCTGTGCCAGATCCTATGGTGACTGTGGGTCACAAGTGCGAGCCATACAAGGTTGAGATGGTTATTCGTGGTTATCTTTCAGGCCACGCGTGGCGTGAGTATAAGGCTGGCAAGCGCACTATCTGTGGTGTTGAAATGCCAGAGGGTATGGTTGAGAATCAGAAGTTCCCAGAGCCAATTATCACCCCTACAACAAAGGCTGCCGAGGGTCATGATGAGGATATCTCTAAGGAGGAGATCATCGTTCAAGGCATCGTAAGCCGCGAGGAGTACGAGCAGTTGGAGGCATACACACGTGCAATCTTCCAGCGCGGAACTGAGATCGCTGCTAAGATGGGCTTGATTTTGGTTGATACAAAGTATGAGTTCGGTAAGAAGGATGGCGTGATCTATCTGATGGATGAGATTCACACTCCAGACTCTTCACGTTACTTCTACGCTGAGGGCTATGAGGAGCGTCTTGCAAAGGGCGAGAAGCAGAAGCAGCTCTCTAAGGAGTTTGTACGTGAGTGGTTGATGGCCAACGGCTTCCAGGGTCGCGATGGCGAGCAGGTTCCTGAGATGACTGAGGAGATTGTTAACGGCATCACCGAGCGCTACATCGAACTTTACGAGAACATCACAGGCGACAAGTTCTGCCGCGCCGAGGATGAGGATGTTTTGGCTCGTATCGAAAAGAATGTTTCAGAATGCTTGAAGAGCTTGTAAGAAGCCGAAAGACTCTAATATAGATTTTCTTAGCCCGTTACTCTGGATTCGGAGTAACGGGTTTTTATTTCACTTATCCCTCCCAGCATATCACCTCAATCCAACAAAAAAGGTTGCGCAACCTTAGATTCGTTGCACAACCCTATTACTATTATTAAATAAAGAAACTTACTTCTTTGAGTCGATTACTGCGCAGATACGATCGAAGACTTCATCCATCGAGCCGACACCATTGACAGCAACATATTTGCCCTGCTTGTTGTAGTGCTCTGCTACAATCTCGGTCTGCTCACGATATACAGCGATACGGTTGCGGATCACATCTTCCGATGCGTCATCGGCACGGCCAGAATCCTTACCGCGAAGCAAGATACGGTCTACCAACTCCTGCTCAGGCACATCCATATAAACCATCACGCTAACCGACAGGCCATCCTCAGCCAAAATGCGATCAAACTCCTCGGCCTGAGCTGTTGTACGTGGGAAACCATCGAAGATGTTACCTACGGCATCCTTATGCTCAGCCATATAATTGCGTATCATGCCGATTACAATTGAATCTGGAGCAAGCTGACCTGCCTCAATATAACTCTGCATGCTACGACCAAGCTCTGAACCACGAGCGATCTCATTACGTATAACCTCTCCCGTTGAGATGTGGTTGATATTGTACTTCTCCTTAATACGCGCAGCCTGCGTACCCTTACCACAGCCTGGCGCTCCAAACAAAATGATGTTCAACATGAAATAAAACTGTTTTAAAACTCTTTACAAAGGCCAAAATTACAAAACTTTCCGAAAAAGTGTCACTTCACCAATCTATTTATCGCATAAAACATCAGAAATGGGATATTTTTTCTTAACTTTACAGAAATATCGGCCTTTTCGCGCCCTATCATTCATCCATACAGTCCACTCCCACACTCGTTTTGCAACAAAGGCAAGAGTTTGTAAGATTGAGTAATGTTTCGTATTTTTGCATAAAATTTTTGGGTTATGCGACTTTCGTTAATCACCATATTTTCACTCCTACTTTTCTCTGCGTGCCGAGAGCATGCCGAGCCTCAAACCATTGCGGGCTACATTGCCGATTGTAACGAGGAGATGATACTAATCAAGTGTGACACCACCTCGATTCGCCTTGAGATAGATGACAATACTATTTTTGAGGAAAAGGAGTTGATAGTGGGCAATATCGTAGAGGCTATATATCAGCCATCGAAGGATCTTAATGAGCTACCCGCCGCACTTGAGATTTTCACCGATCAGACCTACCCTAAGGCTCTCGGTCATTGGCAGAGTCGCCAAAGTTCGGCATTAGAGATTGATATCCAACTTCTATCGCATGGGCGAATTATACAGAACTCGCCTCAAACAACATTAAAGTTCACTCGTTGGCAAATCAGCGGCAAGGATAACTATATAAAACTATACGGCACACTGAGCTTGCCTGCCATCAAGGAGAAGAAAACGGATAAAGAGGAGAAAAAATCTCCAGAAGACTCGGAAACGGAGTCGCAGATTGCCTCAAGACGTACCACTCACTTTGAGGTCGAGACAGAACTCGCCACCGAAGATGATGCTAAAAATGAGTCGCACCGTGTGATGGTCATCCACACCGACAAAGGTCACCGCTCAAAACTATACTATACAGAAGATTAATCCTACGAAACAAAAATCCCGAAAGCCGCTGAGCCTTCGGGATTCTTTCTATTTATAGTAATTAATTAGAAATTATATACCGCCAAATAAGCCAACGCTGCCAATGCCGCACCCACCATAGGGCCAAGCACAGGCACCCAACTGTATGACCATTGATTACCGCCCTTACTCTTGATAGGCAAAATTGCATGAGCGATACGAGGAGCAAGGTCACGCGCAGGGTTGATAGCATAACCCGTAGCACCACCAAGCGACATACCAATGGCCATGATGAGCATAGTCACAGGGAAAGCGCCCAACGCACCCATACCAACCTCTGGAGTATTTTGCTCATTGCCGATGGCCAAAATCACAAAGACAAGCAACATCGTACCCACCATCTCGCAGAAGAAATTGCGAGGTTTATTCATAATGGCAGGCGCGGTACAGAATACGCCGAGCTTTGTAGCCGCATCTTCCGTCACATCGAAGTGATCTTTATAAAAAGCATAGACCAATATTGCACCGCAGAATCCGCCCAACATCTGAGCCACGATATATGGCACAACTGCACTCCACTCAAACGAGCCTGCAACAGCAAGGCCAAGTGTCACTGCTGGATTCAGATGCGCTCCAGAGTATGGCCCTGCGATCAATACTCCGCACATCACAGCCAATCCCCATGCCATTGTAATCACGATCCAACCGCCACCGAAGCCCTTAGAGCCCTTCAAGCAATTTGAGGCAACAACTCCGTCTCCCAACAATATAAGCACCAGAGTGCCGATAAACTCAAACAGGCACTTGGTAAATAGTGTAATCTCCATAGTTTGGTTATGTTAATAGTTTTCTTCTCTACTTCTTCACAAGTACTCTGCCCACAGCATCGTGCCATCCTGCAATAGCCGCATCTATCTTTGCTCGATCGGCCTGTGGTTCAAAGATCTGATCAGCCTGCCACTGCTCGCGGATTTCATCAACACTACCCCAGAAACCTACCGCCAAACCAGCCAAATAGGTTGCTCCGAGAGCTGTTGTTTCGGTCACCTTCGGGCGGATAACCTTTGTCGCCAGAACATCGGCTTGGAACTGCATCAAGAGGTTATTTCGCGCCGCGCCGCCATCGACCTTCAACTCCTTGAGATTAATACCTGCATCACGTTGCATGGCTGCAACGATATCCAAAGTCTGATACGCAATACCCTCCAACGCTGCACGTGCAATATGTGCCGCAGTAGTACCTCGACTAATACCGCTAATACTTCCTCTCGCATACTGATCCCAATAAGGAGCCGCCAAACCTGTCAAGGCTGGAACAAAATAGACACCTGCTGTATCGGGAACACTAGCAGCCAACGCCTCAACCTCAGAAGATGAGCGGATAATGCCCAGACCATCGCGCAACCACTGCACCACCGAGCCGCCGACAAAGATACTACCCTCAAGCGCATAGTTTACCTTGTCGCCGATCTTCCATGCTACGGTAGTCAATAGATTATTCTTCGAGTCGATAGGTTTCTCACCGCTATTCATCAGAAGGAAGCAACCCGTTCCATAGGTATTTTTCACCGATCCAGGCTCTACGCACATCTGACCGAATAAAGCCGCCTGCTGATCACCCGCAATACCTGCGATAGGTACCTTATGAGCAAAAATTGTGGATTTTGTTGCGCCATAGACCTCGCTTGATGAACGTACCTCTGGCATCATCGAAAGCGGAATATCAAACAATCGGAGTAGATCCTCATCCCACTTCAAGGTGTGGATATTAAAGAGCATCGTACGCGAGGCATTACTCACATCCGTCACATGCACTTCGCCGCGAGTGAGTCGCCAAATCAGCCACGTATCCACCGTACCGAACATCAGCTTACCCTGCTCAGCACGCTCGCGAGCACCCTTAACATTATCCAAAATCCACTTGATT
>CAYTGT010000082.1:0-7221 GCA_964437405.1 uncultured Alistipes sp. | reverse complement strand
CTGGAAGTGAATACCTACATTTGAAGGTGCGCCGCGAATTGTGGGGTTATGCGCCCAACGAGAAACTCGATATCAAGGAGCTTTATCAGGCACGTTACAGTGGCATTAGGCCAGCATTTGGTTATCCATCGTTACCCGACCAAAAGAGTATCTTTACTGTGAAGGATTTGATCGGTTTTGAGCAGATAGGAATCACGCTGACCGAGAACGGGGCTATGTATCCACAATCTTCGGTGGCGGGATTATACATCGCAAGTCGCCACGCAAAGTATTTCATTGTATAAGATTTTGCATCCTAATAATTAAGAGGGTATCCAAAATTTCTGGATACCCTCTTAATTATTACACTACTCCATCACCAAATTCTCTACGCTGCGAGTCTCCACCGCTTGGCGACAACCCTCAACACGATTGCCCTTTAAGCGTATATTTTTGGCGTTGCGGATCGAGATTCCGCATGAATTTGTGCCTATTCCAATAATGGTATTACCCTCAATCACAACCCCATCGTGGAGCTGAGTAGAGTTGGTGTCGGGAGCTCCGATAACAACCGCAATACCTGATGCGCCGTATTGGCAACCTGCACCCAAACCGCAATTCACAATCACATTACGAGCAATAGTCAAATCTTTGGCATGAGTACCCTCCTTCCAATGCGACTCTGCGCCGACATGGATTGCTGTACCAGTAGATCCTCTAAAGATATTATCTTCAATCTTCACACCTCGCGTTTTAGCCAATACACCGCGAGCCAAATTACCCCACACAATCGAGCGGCAGAACTCCAAACGAGGCAACTTAGAGATGTTAAAGAGGTAGTATTCATTATATTTTTCGGGTAATTTACCGCTCAGTCGCACCTTCACATCGGTAGCAGGGGCTTCGTGGGTCACAGCCTCAACAGTCAAACAATCAACCACCTCAAGTGTTGAGATACGGACAACCTCCATCTTATCGCCCACGCGTGGCACATCAGCAACCTGAGCATGGGTGAATGTCGGAGCCTTCAACACCAAAGTAATATCCTCGCCTTCGATCTGCGCGATGTCGTGGTAGTAGCCATGCACATTGGTTGCATCATCGCCCTGACCTCTAAACATACAACCATCGAATGAGATCAAACCCTCACAGCACGCAAAGTGTGTCGCATCGGTATTTGTCGAAAAGCTATAACCATCGGCAGGAATTACCGAGAGGTGGTTCATAGTGATATCCTTACTATCGAAGCCCACGATACCCATACCGCACTGAGAGTGAATGGTAACATCCTGCAACAAGGTCTGCTCGCTACGCAGAAGCAGAATCGCTGGACGGAAATGGAATGAGTGAGGAGCAGCCACAGGTGCCCCCTTCATATAATCGGGCAAATTCCCCTTGAAGCGTACTCGATTCTCGCCCAACACCTCTTGCTTGGCATAATAGAACGGATTGCGGTAAATTCCACCAATCACATTATCCCACATCATCAATCGTGGTAGAGGGGTCTGATCGGTAATCTCTCGCTGTGGGCCGAACTCCACAACAAAACCGCCATCGGAGATCTCAATGACTCGACCCTCAGAGAATGGCTTGCGTTTATAATCAATCATCAAACCCTTGACGGTCACATTCTTAGTCTCGATAATCGAGAGTGGTTCCATCCATCCTTCGCACATCAACACAGCACCATAGGCTTCGATCGTAAGATCCTCAGCACCTGTGAAATCAAGTCCTTTGACGTATGGATAGTATGGTGTAAAGATCGTTCCTTCGGGATTCTGACCCATCTTACCAGCCAAAACCTCACTCTCCAATTTCTCAGCTTCAGCATCACGCAGGCGGTACTCGCCCTGAGGCATATAGAGCGTTACGCCCTTATGCTCACGGCAATACTCAGCCGCCTTACGCAGAGCCTTTGTATCATCGCGTCCATCATCGGGTTTCGCACCAAAATCCAGGACCGAAATTCGCTCCGAGGAGTTGGTTTGTTGAGCCACAGCAGGGATCGAAAGCCCCACTAAGCAGAGAATTAAAAGCAATCTTTTCATATCGTTTTAGTTTTTTACAATGAACAAAATAGTGGCACAAGGATTGGCACCGAAAAGTCGACCACCACACCGTGCACAATCGAGACAAAAACCCACGCCTGCCCCGAATAGCGAGTAATCACAGGCAACGTCACATCCATCGTGGTAGCTCCACCCGCACAAATTGGGGCTAACGGCGAAAACCAACGTACCATGAGCGGTGCAAAAACGAGAGTCATCATCTCGCGAAAAACATTGGCAATCAATGCCACAGTACCCAACTCTGCAGCAGCCTGCACACCTATTGAGGCCTCTTTGAGCGAACTGACTAAAATAGATGAAAGTGAGTAATATCCGAATCCACAACCGACAGCCATAACCTCTCCTACACTCCAACGCGAAATGAAAAACGATACGGCAAAAGCCATGATCATCGTACCGAGGATTGTCGCCAATGGAACAAGCAACAATCGTGGCGATAGGCTTCGAAGCGTCTCCTTCAAACGAGAATCGGCACCTACCGAGATGCCGACTTGAAACATCAAGGCATACAAGAGCCACATCTCCAAATCGGCTGGGATCAACTCTTGAGGCAACAAGCCGAGCGCCGCAACCAATGCTCCCACGACAAAAGCACCGACTATCATCAAACTACTTCCCATCTCGCGCCCCTTTAAAAACCGTAACATAGAGAATACGAGCCGCCACGATGCTACCCACAACAGTGGCTACCGAGATCAACAGTGCCTCTCCGCCCAACCCCACAAGATTGGAGACAAGTTGCTCATTCTGCCCCACCTCAACACCCATCACAAACAGCAAAAGCAGAATGGTGAGCATGGTTGTCGAGCCGATATGCTTGATCACACCCCAACGGCGAATCAAGTAACCGACAGCTATCCCGACAAACATTATGGCAAGAATCCGAAACATCTCACAAAGTCATTATCCTATGACAAATATAGGGATTCTAAGGCGAAAAAACAAGTCTTATAAATAAGGTATAAGAAGCCGATTACTAAAAAACGTAAAATATTTTGAAAATATTTACTACTTTGCGATACATAATACCAAATAGTTTTATATATTTGCAATACAAAAATACTAAACAAGATCAAACACTAAGTACAATTATGAAAGAGACTATCAATGTAAACATCGCTCAGCAAGCCTTCACGATGGACATCGATGCCTACTCTACGCTGACCAACTATTTAGAAGAGATCGGTCGGCGATTGCCTGAGACAGACACCGAGACCATGGGCGACATCGAGAGCCGCATCGCTGAAATCTTCCGCGAGAGAGTGCCTTCGCCGATGATGGTGATCACCTACGGTGTGGTGTTAAGCACCATGAAGCAGTTGGGAGATGCCGACACCTTTGGTGAGGCTTCGCGCCCATTGGGAGCTAAAGAGCCTCAGGGGGTCAATCCATTTGGACTCCCACGCAAATTTTGGAGACTTCGTTCGCCTCGCTCAATCGCTGGAGTATGTAGCGGTATGGCCGCATATTTCAACATCGATGTGACGTTAGTCAGAATACTATTTATATTTGGTTTCTTCGCAGGTTTCTCTACCCTACTGCTCTACATCATCCTTTGGGTGTTGATTCCACAAGAGCCAGCGCAGGGGATTCAATAGTTAACAAATAATAATAGCATACGATTATGAATGAGGATAATGTAAAAGTACAAATGCGCAAGGGCATTTTGGAGTATTGCATACTCTCGATTCTTTCACGAGGCGACTCCTATGCACCGAAGATAATCGCCGAGCTGAAGGAGGCTCAGATGATTATCGTGGAGGGTACGCTCTACCCTATCCTGACGCGCCAGAAGAATGCAGGCTTACTCTCATACCGCTGGGAGGAGTCACCGCAAGGCCCACCGAGAAAGTATTACCGCCTAACGGAGGAGGGTGAAAAGCAACTCGCGCTACTGGATGAAGCATGGAACGAGATGGTCGAGCAGATCAAGATCATCCGCGGCAAGCAAAACTCACAAGAATAACCACCCCACAAAGACTATTACAAGACTACAAGAAACTTTATTTATTAACACTCAACACACAATTACTATGAAGACTATGTTTGCACATATCGTGATGCTTCTCACCGCAATCGCGATGACAATTTTCTCAACTACAGCCAAAGCTCAGAATCGAATCAAGGGATCGAATAACATCATCACCGAGGAGCGTACGGTTCCAACAGATTATAAAGCCATAAGCGTAAGTCAAGCTATAGACGTTTTGGTTTCTAACTATGACGGCGACAAGGCAACAGTTTCGGCCAACGACAATTTGATGGAGTATGTAAAGATTGATCTGAAAGGTGATGTATTACAGATTTACTTGGACAACTCAAAGCACAAATCATTTTCCAATATCAATATTGGAGTTCGCTTACCTAAGAATGAGGCACTTTGCAACATCAAGGCTACAAGCGCGAGTGATGTGACTGTTAGCTATCCACTCAAAGGAAATCGTGTAGCGGCGGATGCTTCATCGGCAGCAGAAATCACACTTGAAGATATTCAGGCTAAGGAGGTTGTATTAAAGTCAACTTCGGCAGCAACCATAAATCTCAAAGAGTCAACCGTTGGAAACATGACAGTTGAGACATCATCTGCAGCTAAAATTTTGGTTAAGACTAAAGCATCGAACATCAAGAGCTCGGCAACATCTGCCGCTGAACTCAATATATATACACTCTGCACCAACATTTCGGTAGATGGCTCTTCATCGGCAGATATCCAACTTGCTGGCAAAGCCAAGAATCTGACCGCAAACGCTACATCAGCAGCAGATATTGATGCCGAGGATTTGGAAGTCGATGGAATAGCCGATGCGAAGGCTTCATCGGGTGCCGATATTGAAGTTTGGTGCAACGGAACACTCAACGCCACAGCCGCATCGGGAGCCGACATTGATTGGAAGGGCAAGGCAAAGGCTCAAATCAGCAAGTCGAGCGGCGGATCAGTTTCAAAAATAGACTAATTGCAACAACTATCATTCTACTATAAACGATATGAATAAGGTTACAAAATGTAGCATCGCGGGAATATCATTCACGATGGAGACCGATGCCTACGAGACATTAAAAGCATATATCACCTCGTTGGAGGAGACATATAAGGGTAACCCCGATGGCGAAGAGATTATCGCCGACATCGAGGCTCGTATCGCCGAGCTGATTCTCTCGACCATTGCCGCCGACACGGTTGTAAGCAAGCCACTGATCGACAACATCATCCGTCAATTAGGTTCAGCCGAGCAGATTGACGAGGAGCAGGCCGAAAAGAGTGCACACAATGCTGAGCACACAGATCAAAACGGCAATCCACGCATCCCACGCCGCTTGTATCGCGACCTTTCGAGAGCAAAATTAGGTGGTGTTTGCGCAGGACTGAGCAACTATTTCGATGTAGACGCAGTATGGTTGCGTTTGGCGATGTTTATTCCACTTTTCTTCTCGCCCACTCTCTCATTTACTGCGGGCAGTCGTTTCGCTCAGATTTCAATCAACCTCTTTTTCTGGGTTGTTGTAGGATACATCATCTTGTGGCTCGTCATACCTGCTGCATCATCGGCTCGTCAGAAGTTGGAGATGAAGGGTGAAAGAATCACAGCTCGCAACATCAGCGATCAGACACAAAATACTGAGCCGATTGAGCCTGCACGCACAATTTTGGCGAATGTTGTATCAGTTATCGGACGTATTTTGCTCATTATGCTAAAGATATTCATCGGAATACTCTTTATCTTGATGTTGGGCGGTGCAGCACTTTTGGGACTGGCGGCAGTAGCGACCATACCACTCATTTCATTGGAGTTCACCACAGGATTGACAGCTTTGGCGTTTGTATTGATGATTATGATTCCACTTATCGTATTGATCTACCTCGCGCTGTCGGCTCTGATCTCAACACGCCCAAAAGGATCGATATTGTTGGTACTACTTGTTATATGGATTATGATGATACCAACACTCATCGTCTCGGCATTTAAATCACCTCGCAGCTTCGAGAATACCATAGAAAATCTCTTCGAATCTGTGTTAGAGAAGAACAATGATAAACTGTTCGAGGAGTTTACTTCTGAGGAGATCGAGGAGTGGCGAGAGCGCAACAATGCGAGAGATTATACCGAGCAGAACTTCGGCACAGAAGGAGTGAAGGAGATGACACACCACTTTACGGTAGGTAATGAGCGCACCAGCAGCCACTATCAGTCACAAATGCACATCATGTTTTGTGGTAAGGATGAGGATGTGAAGGTGTGCGAGGAGACGCTGACGTTCAATTCAGATCGTCTTTCATTCACCACCGCTAAAGGTAGTATGGTAAAGGCGGGGAAGAACGGAATTGACTTCAACGGCGAGAAGCTCATTATGGTCAACAAGAGTTCGATTGGCGTTAGCGGCAAGGATTTAACCACAACATACAACTTCTCGGTCGATGGAGTTAAGGTGCAGTTTCAGCAAGGCCCACTTATCGACATGAACAAGGTTACCAAAGAGTATGTGGAGGGTATTTTCGGTGCTTCATCAAAGATCTTCGATGCGGCTGGTAATATATTCAGTATGGCTGGAAATATCATTGGTGCAGCAAGTAATATCGTCAATGTAGCAGGAGCAATCGCTGGCCAAAATGCCGTTGCCGAAGCTCAAAAGGGCCTTCGCGAAGCACAGCAAGAGATTGCTGAGGCTCAGAAAGAGGTGATGAACGCTCAGAAGGAGATTTCAGAGGAGATTACAGGCGAATCTGACTCTTTGGCAGAAGCCAAACTTTCGGAGCCAAACAAGGGGTTGACAACCGCTGTAAAAACAGGCACAGAATTATGGGCAACGAATCCAAAGTTTTACCAATACCCTGTCAACGGTAAGATAGTGAAGGGTTATTCACACGATGGAGTCTACATCCTTTTCTACGGCTCACGCAAAGATGTCGATGTGTGCATCAGCCACGCGGCAATAGATGAGAATGGGTATGTGAGCACATGGACGCAAGATGGAAACCAATATCTGATTAGTAAGTATGGTATCAAAGCCACCAAGAAACTCAATGACAAAAGCGCCAGAGTAAAATTCAACAAATTAAAGACAATAAGTGCCCAAGGTGACGAGCATCTGATTTTGGGTGAAATTGATGGTGTAAAAATAAGATACATGATAGGCGACAGAAACAACCCAACCACAAAAGATAAAATTGCTCAAC
>CAYTGT010000081.1:0-7296 GCA_964437405.1 uncultured Alistipes sp. | reverse complement strand
TTAAGTCTCTGTTTGCCAAATATGTATCGCTTAAGCGAGGTGCTTACTTGATTATTGAGCACACCGAGGCTATGAACGTGATTGATGTCAATTCGGGTAATCGTACCAAAGCCGAGGTCAATCAAGAGGAGACCGCAATGGAGGTCAACTTAGCTGCGGCAAAGGAGATTGCACGTCAATTGCGACTCAGAGATTTGGGCGGTATTGTCATCATCGACTTTATCGACCTGCATAAGGCACAAAACCGTCAGTTGCTCTATGATGAGATGAGTAAATTGATGGCCACAGATAAAGCTAAACATACTATTTTGCCGATCACAAAGTTCGGATTGATGCAGATTACGCGCCAGAGAGTGCGCCCTGTTGCGGTAGAGGATGTGACAGACGTATGTCCAACATGTAATGGTACGGGACGTATCGAGCCTACGATCTTGCTGGATCGCAAAATCGAGAATCAGGTGCAGTTCTTGGCCGAGGATCGTGGCGTGAAGTATATCACATTGAGTGTCAGCCCATACGTGGCGGCATATTTGAATAAAGGCTTGTGGTCGTTGCGCTGTAAGTGGATGATGCGATATAAGGTGTGGATCAAAATTGTGGCTGATCAGAGCTTAGGAATGGTGGATGTCCGATATTTAGATCGCAAAGGCTCTGCATTGATTCTGAACAAGTAGTGTGCAGTAGTCCGCTAAGAGCGAGAATCGGGGGAGGAGATGGGATGTCTTTTGTATAGTAATCCCGATTACACTCAACTATAGCATGGTTGCAAAGTGGAGAGTATTAGTAACATAATGCAGCTTGTCGAATCTTCGGCTTCGTTCAAGCGCTTGCTCAAGGAGTATAAACAAAAGAGCACTACCGTCCATTTGGAAAATTTGGTCGGTGGGGCTCTTTCGCTCTATTCGGCTACATTGATCCGCAAATGTGGCGGAGTGCATATCTTTGTGGCCGAGGATAGAGACGCGGCGGCGTATATGCTCAACGACTTTTATGCCTTGCTTGGTGAGGATCAAGTCTATTTCTTCCCTACGTCATACAAAAAATCTATCCTTTATGGTAAGGAGGACTCGCAAGGTGTGGTACAGCGTACCAACGCGCTGAATGCTATCCGACAATTCAAACAGGGGCATATCGTGGTGTGTACCTACCCTGAGGCATTGGCGGAGCGTGTGGCCGACCAGGTAAGCCTCGGGTCACGAAGCATTAAATTGCGAGTAGGGGATACTATTGCAATTCGCGAGTTGGCAGATCGTCTCGAAGCGGAGGGATTTGTTCAGGTTGATTTTGTCTATGAGCCAGGACAATATTCGCTCAGAGGCGGTATTGTGGATGTCTTTTCTTATTCTGAGAGCCGCCCGTTCCGTTTTGACTTTTTCGGTGATGAGATTGATTCCATTCGCCGATTCAATATCTCGAGCCAGCTCTCGCATGATAGGGCCGATGAGGTGGTGGTAATTCCGAATCTGAATAATTCACAGGTTGAAAAGATCTCGCTTGCAGCATACGCTTCGGATGCGACATTCTGGTGTTATGACGCCGAGTTTGTTTTCAAAAAGGTCAATGATCTTAGACGTAAGGTGCTTGCCGATATGGAGTCGCCTGCGGAGATTGATGAACTTGTGACAAGCCGTAATGGATTACTTAGAGATTTGGCGGAGTCACGACTAATGCTTCAGCGCGATAACATTACGGAGCGTGTGGCCGATTGTAAAGTGGAGTTCTCGACCGTGCCACAGCCGAAGTTTAATAAGAACTTTGAATTGTTGGCTGATGATGTGGCCGATTCGGCAGAGCGTGGGTACAGAAGTTTCATCCTTTCGGAAAATAAGGCCCAGATTGAGCGTCTGGATAATATCTTCCACCAGATTGGTCGTTCGCGAACGAAGGTGGATTCGATAGAAGTCTCTCTGCATGAGGGCTTTGTTGATCATCAACTCAAACTCTGCTTCTACACCGATCACCAGATTTTTGACCGCTATCGCCGTTATAGAATCAATGGCGAGATCAAACGCGATGAGCAGATGACGGTGGCCGAGCTCAATGCGTTGAAGATGGGCGACTATGTGGTGCATATAGATCATGGAGTGGGTCGCTTCGGAGGTTTGGTGAAGATCAACGAGGGCGGTAAGCTGCATGAGGCAATCAAGTTGGTTTATAAGGATAACGATGTATTGTTTGTAAATGTGCACTCGCTGCATCGTATATCGAAATATAAGAGTGGTGATGCCGAGCCGCCGAAGATTTATAAGCTGGGTAATGGCGCATGGCAGAAACTGAAAAATGCTACCAAGCGAGCCGTTAAGGATATCTCGCGCGAGTTGATTGCACTTTATGCCAAACGTAAGGCGAGTCAAGGATATGCCTTCTCGAAGGATAGCTATTTGCAAAATGAGATGGAGGCGTCGTTCCGTTGGGAGGAGACTGCCGACCAGATGAGTGCTATCGAGGCGGTGAAGCGAGATATGGAGTCGGATCAGCCGATGGATCGTCTGGTGTGTGGAGATGTGGGCTTCGGTAAGACCGAGGTCGCGATTCGTGCCGCGTTTAAGGCTGCAGTGGATGGCAAGCAGGTGGCGGTATTGGTGCCGACTACGATTCTTGCCTTGCAACACTATCGTTCGTTTATGGATCGTCTGCGTGATTTTCCTGTGAGAATCGAGTATATCAATCGTTCAAAGAGTGCTAAGCAAACGCGAGAGATCGCTGAGGATTTGGCTTCAGGTAAGATTGATATTCTGATCGGTACGCATAAAATGTTGGGTAAGCAGATTGTATTCAAAGATTTAGGACTGCTTATCATTGACGAGGAACAGAAGTTTGGAGTGGCGGCAAAGGAGAAACTCACGCAGATGAGTGTCAATGTCGATACTTTGACGCTGACTGCAACTCCAATACCTCGAACGCTGCAATTCTCGCTCATGGGATCACGCGATTTGTCAGTGATCTCTACCGCTCCAGCCAATCGTCAACCGATTCTGACGGAGTCGCATATCTTCTCTGAGGAGATTATTCGAGATGCGATAGAGGAGGAGTTGGCGCGTGGCGGACAGGTCTACTTTGTCAATAACCGAGTGGAGGATCTGATGACACTCCGAGGCTTGATCAATCGTGTATGTCCGAAGGCGCGTGTGGCGATTGGACATGGTAAAATGCCTTCGGCTGAGTTGGAGAAGTTGATCATGGACTTCATCTATGGCGAATATGATGTGTTGTTGTCGACCACGATTGTGGAGAATGGAATAGATATTCCAAATGCCAATACTATAATCATCAATAATGCTCAAAACTTTGGATTGAGTGATCTGCATCAGTTGCGTGGTCGTGTCGGCAGAAGTAATCGTAAAGCATATTGCTATCTGATAACGCCGCCCGATGAGTTGCTTTCGAGCGATGCGCGTCAGCGACTACGTGCCATAGAGGAGTTCTCGGATTTAGGATCGGGATTCAATATCGCTATGCAGGATCTCGATATCCGTGGTGCTGGGAATCTGCTTGGTGCCGAGCAGAGTGGATTTATAGCCGATATAGGTTATGAGACCTACCAGAAGATTATGCGTCAGGCTATTGCGGAGTTGCGTGCTGAGGGTCTCGATGTCGAAGGCTTGAGCGAGAAGGAGGCTGAGGCGGTGAAGAATGAGACGTTTGTCGATGATGCTACCATCGAGATTGATATGTTGGCGGAGTTGCCTGATTCGTATGTGCGTCAGCCTGCTGAGAAGTTGCGCTTGTATCGTGAGTTGGATTCTATTCATCGCGAGGAGGATATTGTTCAATTTGAGAGTCGCCTTGTCGACCGCTTCGGTGCTCTGCCAGAGGCCGCAGTAGAACTTCTGAATGTCGTTCGTCTGCGTTGGGAGGCTGTGAGGTTAGGTATGGAGCGTGTGAAGGTGAAGAATGGATTGATGATTATTCACTTCGTGGGAGAGCAAAATTCTCCATACTATCGTAGTGAGGTGTTTATGTCAATGTTGCGCAAAATTACGGCTCAGCCCGACAGATTTGTACTTAAACAGCACAATAATCGCCTTGCGATGACCGTTAGAAGAGTAAGCAATGTTGCGGCTGCGGTTGAGGTGTTGAGAAACTTATAACCTTTAGGAAGATGAATTTAGTGGTTGATATAGGTAATTCGACAATCAAAGCGGCTGTCGTTGATCGGGGCGAGGTGCTGTGCGTGGAGCGTTATGGCTCGGTGCTGGAACTCGAATCCTCTCTGCTCTTTGAACGATATGAGGCGGTGACCAGAGCAATCGTGGCATCTACGGGCATGGCGACCGCAGAGGTGGCAGAGGTGTTGCGCCGAAGGGGATTGGATGTGTTGGAGATGACACAGCAGACCCCTGTCCCTATCTGTAATGATTATCTTACGCCTGAGAGTTTGGGCGTGGATCGCTTGGCGGCGGCTGTCGGAGCGATGGAGATTGCCGAGGGAAGAGATTGTCTGATTGTGGATTTTGGTACTGCAATCACGATTGATTTGGTACAAGACGGAGTCTTCAAAGGTGGGAATATCTCACCAGGTGTGGAGTTGCGTTTCAAAGCTCTGCATGATTATACAGCTCGCCTGCCGAAGTGTGAGGCTACGGATGAAGTTTTGGCGCTTGGCCGAAACACACGTCAAGCCATTGAACAAGGCATAATGCAGGGTATAACCAACGAAATTGAGGGCTATATATCGCAATTTTATGCAGATAATGTGAAATTATTGATAATTTTTACGGGAGGAGACGCAAAATACTTTGTTAAACGAATTAAAAATACGATATTTGCAAAATATGATTTGGTAGTTTGCGGATTGAACAGAATTTTAGAACACAATGCAAAACCTGAACAAGCAAATTTTTAAAGCAATTATAGCCTTAGTGCTGCTTATTCCTATGGGCACGATGGCGCAGACTTTGACAAGCAGTATCAACACCTACTCACCATACTCGATGTATGGATTGGGTGAGTTGTCTACTCAAGGTACGGTAGTCAACCGCTCGATGGGAGGTGTCGGTGTGGCTATGTGGTCGGGCAATATGGTCAATATGCTGAATCCTGCGGGTTATGCGGCTACTCCACGCCAGAGTTTTTTGTTTAACTTTGGAATCGAGGGTGGTCACTATCGCAATTCTCAGAATAAGTATTCAAGCGGCGCAGTGTCGAAGGCTGAGACTGCTTACAACTCGATCAATATTCACGATATAGCATTCCAGATGCCTATTGCGAAGGGCTTGGGCTTTGGTTTCAGCTTGGCGCCATACAGCAACGTGGGTTATACGATGTATCGTGACGATGTGTCGCCTGAGATTGCAGGAAATGTGGGTCGTGTACGTTACCAATACTACGGTGAGGGTGATGTTACCGAGGTGAAAGCAGGTTTTGGCTGGGCTCCATCGAAGCGTTTTTCGGTAGGTGCTGCGATGATGTACTACTGGGGTCGAGTAGAGCGTAATTATAAATCAGTCCCTGCCGATGTGGTGACAGGTAGCGGTCAGTTCTCGACAACAACAGGTATTGATACCTATGATGTATCGCGAGTGAAGGCTCAGTTCGGCGTGATGTGGAATCCGATCTACAACAGCCGCCAGATCTTGACTGTGGGCGCTACATACGATCTGGGAGGTGATTTGAAACCAGATATGGTGAAGTATGTATATGTGGATAACTTGCTCACTTCGGTGGTTCGTGATGAGACCGATCGTGCTTTGCCTTTGAAGTTACCTAAACAGTTGGCGGTGGGTGCGTTTTATCAGGATGCGAAGATTCGCGCAGGCTTGGATTATGTCTACCAGAGTTGGGGTAGTGACAATACCGATTATTTGGAGAGTTCGGGTCAGGGTGTGAGAGTCGGATATGCCGATGTCAACACTTTGAAGGCAGGTTTTGAGATCACCCCGAAGTATAGTGATGTCAGAAGATATTTCAACCGTGTGGCCTATCGTGTGGGAGCACGTTATGGTGGTTACTACCAGACATTTGCCGATAGCGAGGTGCGCCAATTAGCTTTGACTGCGGGTGTGGGATTGCCTGTGAAACTTTTTGGTCGCTCGAACATTGATATCGGTTTTGAGTACGGTATGCGTAAGGCGCAGAAGGGTCAGATCTTAGTTAACAATGTTAAGGTGGGCACAGTTCGTCAGGAGCATTTCAAGTTGTCGATCGGTATGACAATGTTTGGCGAGGATAAGTGGTTCTACCGTTTCAAGTTTAACTAATGTCGGTAAGAGATAAGACAGAGATAAAAATAAATTATACATAAAATAACATTAAATCTTAGATTACATGAAAAGTTTAAAGTTTATCTTGACGCTTGCTGTTGCTGTGATGGGTTTCTCAGCTATGGCTCAGGATGTTAACTACGATGACCCTAAGTATGCTAAGTGGGGTGACGGTGCTGCTAATCGTAAGCAGAACATGCTCAACAACCAGTTCTTGAAGGAGGCTGTTGATAACAAGAAGTATGACGAGGCTGCAGGTTATTTGGCTAAGTTGATCGCAGGTTGTCCTGCTGCATCTGTTAACATCTACACTAACGGTGCTAAGCTTTACAAGGCTCAGATTACACGTGCGGGTGAGGATGAGAAGTTGCGTGCTGCATACATCGACTCTTTGCTCTATATCTATGATGTTCGTTTGGCAAACTTCGCTGACCACAAGAAGTATGGTAAGGCATATATCTTGGATCGTAAGGCTCGTGAGTTTATGACATACAAGCCAGATGATCGTGAGGGTATCCGCAAGGTATTCAACGAGGCTATCGCTGCAAGTGAGGAGGCTGGTGAGATCGACTTGGACTTGGTATCAATCTATTTCACTGCTGTTTGTGAGGATTACAAGGCTGACGTTGTTGACGCTACTTTGATCATCGCAGAGTATGATCGCTTTACTCCAGCTTTCGAGGCTGCTGTAAAGTCTGAGGATGAGGATGTTGCTGCTAATGCAACTGAGCTTAAGGGTCAGTTCGATACTGCTTTCGGTGCCAGCGGTGCTGCAAGCTGCGAGAACTTGGAGAAGCTCTTCTCGAAGAAGTTGGCTGACGAGCCAGAGAACGAGGCTCTCTACAGCCAGGCTGTATCTTTGATGTCACGTGCTAACTGCGATAGCGATTTCTTCTTCGCAACAGCTGAGAAGCACTATACAATGAAGCCATCTTCTCAGACTGCTCTCTTCCTTGCTCAGGGTTTCCAGGCTCGTGGCGAGTTTGAGAAGGCTATGAAGTACCTCTCAGAGGCTTTGGCTGCTGAGCAGGATGCTGCAGAGAAGGAGAAGTTGTATGTTCGTATCGGTTTGATTAGCGTTCAGACAAAGAAC
>CAYTGT010000080.1:0-7392 GCA_964437405.1 uncultured Alistipes sp. | reverse complement strand
GCCCCTGCGGCTCATTCGGCGCTCTTCGTGCTGCGTTTCGAGGAGCAGGGTGGGCGTTATATCCAGCTTCGTTCGGGCGGTGAGATCTACGCCGAAGGTAACAAGATGTGGGGCTTTGACCGCATGGGTTCAGCAAAGCACTATTTCTATATGGAGTTTGACACTACGCCCGTGAGCTTCAGTGGCAAGGATGGCGAGCCTACTCGTTATGCCGAGTTCGCAACGGGCGCGGGAGATGTAGCATTCCGCTATGGCGTGTCGTATATCGATGTCGAGCAGGCAAAGAAGAATCTTTATGCCGAGATCGAGGATTATGACATAAAGAGAGTTATCGCTCAGGCCCGCAAGGTGTGGAATGAGACTCTCGCTAAAATCGAGGTCGAGGGCGGTACGGAGGATCAGCGCACAACATTCTATACGGCTCTCTATCGTTCTCACGAACGCATGATTAATATCTCGGAGGATGGCCGCTATTATAGTGTATGGGATGGCAAGATCCACGATGACGAGGGTGAGCCATTCTGGACCGATGATTGGGCTTGGGATAACTACCACGCTCTGCATCCATTGCAGATTATTCTCAACCCCAAGGAGCAGACCGAGAAGCTCAACTCGTTTGTCAGGATGTACCAGCAGTCGGGTTGGGTACCTACATTCCCTACCGTATCTGGTGACGCTCACTGCATGAACGGCAACCACGCAGCGGCGATCTTTGCCGATGCTATGGCTAAGGGTATAGATTTCAATTTAGAGGAGGCTTTGGAGGGTATCCACCACACCGTCATGACCGAGACCATGATCCCATGGCGCAGAGCACCTAAGGGTGAGTTGGATGACTTCTACCACCAAAACGGATGGTTCCCTGCCATCGAGGAGAATGCTCAGGAGACGGTCGAGGGTGTAAACTCTTTCGAGAAGCGTCAGTCGGTGGCTGTTACATTGGCCGCAGCCTATGATGATTGGTGTATTGCCAAGATAGCCGAAAAGTTGGGCAACAAGGAGTTGTATAACTTCCACATTCAACGCGCTTTCAACTATCGCCATCTGTTCAATAAGGAGACAGGTTTCTTCCACCCAAAAGATGCTGAGGGCAACTTCATCCAGCCTTTTGACTATATCTTCTCAGGCGGAATCGGTGCCAGAGCGTATTATGATGAGAACAACGCATGGACATACATCTGGGATGTTCACCACAACATCGGCGATCTGATTGCTCTGTTCGGCAGCAAGGAGCGTTTCATTGCTCAGCTCGACCAGCTCTTTGCCGAGGGTTTGCACAAATCAAAGTGGGAATATTACGCCCGCAACCCCGACTCTACGGGTAACGTGGGTCAATATGTAATGGGTAACGAGCCTTCGTTCCATATCCCTTATCTTTATAACTATGCGGGTCAGCCATGGAAGACTCAGAAGCGCATCCGTATGTTGATGGAGTCGTGGTTCCGCAACGACTTGATGGGTATCCCTGGCGATGAGGATGGTGGCGGTATGTCGGCATTCTATGTATTTTCGGCGATGGGATTCTATCCTGTGACGGCAGGCCTTCCGATCTATGTTATCGGCAGCCCGATTTTCGACAAGGTGAGCATTGCGCTTGAGGGCGGCAAACAATTCACTGTAAAGGCTGTGAACAACTCTGCAGAGAACAAATACATCCAATCGGCAAAGTTCAATGGCAGGCCTTACAACAAGACCTATTTTACGCATGAGGATTTGGTGCAGGGAGGTACTTTGGAGCTTGTGATGGGCAACCGACCTTGTAAGACATGGGCTGTAGACGAGGCTGCCACACCTCCGAGCGAGGGAAGTGAAATTAAATTAATGAAATAAGTAGTGGTTTAAATTTTATCTCGAGTTATGCAACATTTCGATAGCGATTATATGGAGGGTGCGCACCCCCGCATCCTTGAGCGTCTGCTCGAAACAAATATGCAAAAGACAGCAGGTTATAGCTGCGATGCGTTCTCAGCTTCGGCACGCGAGAAGATACGTCAGGCTTGCGGAACACCCGATGCCGAGGTGCATCTTTTGGTGGGCGGCACACAGACCAATTCAACGGTAATCAAAGCCCTTTTGCGTCCGCACGAGGGTGTTTTGACTGCGCACACAGGACACATCGCCGTGCATGAGTCGGGAGCCATCGAGGCTACGGGTCATAAGGTGATCTGTTTGGATCACTGTGAGGGTAAGATCTCGGCCGAGGCGGTAGATAGTTACATCACCAAATTCAAGGCCGATGAGAGTTGGGAGCACATGGTCTACCCTGGTATGGTCTATATCTCTCAGCCGACAGAGTATGGTACGATCTATTCGCTCAAGGAGTTGGAGGCGCTGCATGAGGTGTGCCGCAAGTGGCAAATTCCACTCTTCTGCGATGGCGCACGCTTGGGCTATGGCTTGATGTGCGAGGAGTGTGATGTAACGCTCAAGGATTTGGCTCGCCTATGCGATGTGTTCTATATTGGAGGCACAAAGGTGGGTGCTATGTTTGGCGAAGCGGTGGTAATCCCTCAGAAGGGGCTTATTCCTCACTTCTACACCATCATCAAGCAGAGCGGAGCATTGCTTGCCAAAGGGCGTATGCTCGGTATTCAGTTCGATGAACTCTTTACCGACAACCTCTATTTCGACATTGCCCGCCACGCCATCTGCGAGGCGAAACGACTGCGCGAGGCTCTGCAAGCTAAAGGTTACACGCTCTATAAACATTCGCCCACTAATCAGATATTTATCTTGCTTGACAGCGCTCAGGAGCAGCGTATGCGTCAAGTGACCACCTTCAGCGAGTGGGAGCGCTTGGCCGATGGTCGGTTGGTGGTGCGCCTTGCCACAAGTTGGGCTACTCGCAAGGAGGATGTGGATGAATTGATTGCAGCGTTGTAGTTGTAGTAGACATAATGAAAAAACAGGTTGCACCGCAAAAGTGCAACCTGTTTTTATTTTATCGTTATCTCGATTTAAAACTCAAATAGCAACATATCTCCAGCCTCGATATTGAGGGTCGGAGAGTAAACAGAGGCATTGACAACCTTGCCATCGGCCATGATACGCTTAACACCCTCGGCCGCCTCGACTGTTACAGTCTGCGCACGCTTAATATCGCGGTTAAGGATCATCAAATAACGCTTGTCGCCATTCTTCAGGTGCGAAATCAAGACTCCCTCGCCCTTAGCCTCCACCTTCTTAAACTCCTCTGGCAACTCATCTGAGAGTCGGCGCGTACCCATTGGGATCTGAGCTCCCGTATGGCGCACCCAGACCATCTCAGCACCCAAGAAGATGTGCGAAAGGCTCTGTACCTGATGGTTGATCTTCGCCACATGGTCGTAGACCTCGGTGCGCTGATGATTCTCGTCAATAGGCGCTTTATGGAAGTTCCAGATGGTGCCAAGCGGTGTGGTGTAGGTGAAGTATTGGATTCCCTGCGCACCGTATGCTAAATTGGCAAATATCTGCAATCGCATAGCCTCCAATGTCGCCACAGGGTATGGGTCGTGAGCCGTAGAGAGCGCAAATGCCCAGAATGGTACTCCTGCACGCTTCGACTCGAAGGCCACATCCTCTAAATTAGAGTAGAATGGCGCACGCACCTCGTTGTCACCCACCACAGGGTAGTGGTCGAACGAAACCAAACCCAAGCCTACCTCCTTGATAAAGCGCTCGACATATTCAGAGTAGGTCGTTGTTCCGAGATCAATCGGACGCACATAGTTAGGCAAAAGATTCAGATACAACATCTTCTTGTCATCGACCTTGCGTATGCGCTCGGCCATCGCACGCAACTCCTCGAAGCCGCTCGATACAGGCTCGTCACGCAAGAAGTAGCCTGCTGCCGTAGGGTTATTCTTGCCCAAAGCCACAGCCTTTTCCAAGTTGTCGCCCATCATACCTGCCGAGATCAGCACCTTAACACCTGTGCCTTTGGCCGCCTTGAGCGCTTGTGCGGTCTCCTCGACCGAGCCAAAATGAGAGAATGAGATATTGAATCCCGCCTCGCGCATCTCCTGATAGCGCTCGCGCGAAACCTCCTCCTTCAAGAGCGAGAACCACGCCATGATAGGAAATTCGCGGCCTGTTGGATTCTCATAGGTGTGAGGATTCTCAACCTTCGTCTCTGCCTTTTTTGTCTTCAAAGATGGTTGCGCCAACCACTTCTCCAGAGCCTCAACCCACTCCTGCTTGTGGCGGAACGAGTCGTTGAAGCCCCAACCATGCCCGCCCGTAGGCAGGATGTGCAACGATGTAGGGATATTCTGCTTTTTGAGACCTGCGTGGAAATCGGAGCTGTTGACTGCTGGCACCGCACCATCATCGGCCGATAAGATCAAAAATGTCGGTGGCGTCTGAGCAGTGATCTTTAGCTGAGGATCCCACTTATCGGTCAGCTCTTGTGTGCGATTCTTACCCAAAAGGTTGTCGTAAGATCCGTTATGTGCTTTGGCACGGTTGCCTGTGATAACGGGGTAGAACAGTATTGCGAAGTCGGCGCGAGTCTGTGCGCGGCGGCTCACATCACCATTCCAAGCCAACGAGCGAACAGCAGTCGAAGCGGCCAGATGGCCACCCGCCGAGAAACCCATGATTCCTACCTGCGTAAGCTCCGAGCTCTTGGCATAATCCTCCTTCATATAACGCAACGCCTCAGCCGCATCCTCCATCGGAACTTCGGGCACGCCGTTAGGCATACGATACTTCAACACTGCGGCTGTGATACCACGCTCTTTAAACCATTTGGCGAATTGGTGTCCCTCATGCCCCATCGCCACAAGAAAGTATCCACCACCTGGGCAGATCACAATAGCCTGACCCGTAGCTTTGGCGGGATCGGCCTCATAGATATAAAGTTCGGTAGAGGTTGTGTATGACACACGCTCCTGACCTTCATCCTTCTCAGCAATCTGGATCTGGTTGGAGTGAGGTGCGGTATCGTTATCCCACAACTTGACTGTAATATCTTGAGCCTGCATATCAAATACAACGAGTGAGGCGACAATCGCCATCAAAAGTTTCAAATTATGTGATGTCATATCGGTCTAAAACCTTTGTAAACCACTTATTTCATCTTCAATCGGCCCTTGACATACTCGCCAATGAGTTCTGCAAAGTTGTAGCTGCCTGTTCCTGGCGCAGCCTTCTGCTGGAAGCAGTGGTTGCGTAGAGCCAACGTGTGCAACTCACACTGTATGCCCATGCTACGCATCTTCTCCCACACCTTTACCGAGTTCATAGCGGCCCAAACGTCTGCATCACCATGGATGAGGAACATAGGTGCTGTGTCCAAATCGAAGCTAAAGTCGGGAACCAGCACTGCACTGTCGGCATTGCCGCGAGTGGTATTGTGCATATTGTGGCCATCTGTCAGAGCATATGCAGGGTATACACCCACACCCCACTGCACCTTGCACGAGAGCTTATCCACATCGTCAATTGGCAAATATGATTGGTGGCGCGAACTTGTCACACCCATCAGCGTGAGGTGACCACCCGCCGAGCTACCCATAATTCCGATATTGTTAGGATCAAGGCCATAATTAGCGGCCTGCGAACGCACCAAGCGGATAGCTCGCTGCAAATCCTGCCATGCGGTGGTGTGCTTTGCAAGACCCTTTGGACGTGGAGTACGGTACTTCATCGTAACAACCGTAATACCCAAATCGTTCAAGTGACGGCGTACGGGAGCTACCTCGAAACCATCGGGATTGTTACCCTGATAGCTACCGCCTGAGTAGATGATCTGGATACCCTTTGTCTTGAGATTCTTAGGCATGTGCCACTCGATGTATGGCTTGCACTGGTGCTCCTGCTGATCTGGCATCTTTCCCTCTGGCCAAATATCTTGAGTGATCTTGTCGGCACGACCCTCATCGCTCGCATAACGCTTCATTAGCTCCTCCTCGGCTCCCAACTCGCCCAAGTAACCCATCTGGCGCATAAACTCCACCGTGCGCTCAAAGCCAAATGCGCCATGACCTTTATCGGGGTAGAGGTGCAACTCGGCAGGAACATTCATCTCGCGCAACTTGCGGTAGACGAGAGTCGAGCCGTTAGGTGAATAGATGTCGCGGCCACCATGCTGGAGTGTCATAGGGCAGGTCTTAGAGTCGAACTTAAAGACATCCGAGATCTTCACATCGACTCCATAGCCATCGCGGATGGCTGGTGTGCCAGTCTCAGCATCTGAAGTGACATAAGCTGGAGCATTCACCACAGCCCAATTAATATGGCAAGACACTTCGTCCAACTTGTCAATCTTCTCGTATGCTGGAGTCTGAGAGCTTGTCGCAAGCAACAGCGCAAGGTGTGAACCTGCCGACATCGAGATTACGCCGATCTTCTCAGGGTCGTAACCACGCTTCTCGGCCTCATCACGCACCATACGCACCGCACGCTGACCATCCTCCCATGCAGTCTGATAGATCGGCAGACCCACAGGACGAGACGTGCGATAGACAAAGTTTACGGTCTGGAAACCGAGTGCGGTGAGCTTCTCGCGCCACATCTTAATCAGACCCACATCGCAGCAGTTCTGGTAGCTACCGCCCGAAATGAGAATCATACATCCATCATTATCGACCTCCTGAGCAGGCTTCTCGCCCCACTCAAGGTATGCCACACGATGTTTGTCGGCCTTGAAGTCGGGTTTGCCCGCCTCATCGGTCATCGCAGCAATCTGGTGCTCCTGGCGGTTAGGCATTTTGCCCTTTGGCCATACAGAGACTCTCTCCAATGCGCTTGCTGTTGTCAAGCTAAACAAGCCAAGCAACAGAACAATCCACTTTGTCTTCATGGTTATAGTAGTTTTAGGTTGTGTTATTAGATTACAATGTTGATGATCTTGCCTGGGACAACGATAATCTTCTTCGGAGCCTTACCCTCCAACCACTTGGCAGCGCCCTCGGTTGTGACGATATCGGCCTGAATATCCTGAGGCTTGAGATCGAGTGCATAGGTCTGCTTGAAGCGCAACTTACCGTTGATCATCACAGGATATTCGAACTCGCTCTCCACCAAATACTTCTCATCGTACTCTGGGTATGCCGCATCGAAGATAGACTCGGTGTGACCCATAGCCTCCCAAAGCTCCTCGGCGATGTGTGGCGCAAATGGAGCGATCAGGATTGTGAGTGGCTCAAGGATCTCACGCTTGTGGCAAGCACCCAACTCGTTGAGGCAGATCATGAAGGCCGAGATAGAGGTATTGAATGAGAAACTCTCGATATCCTCGCGAATCTTCTTGATAGTCTTGTGCAAACTCTTGAGCTCAGCCTTAGTTGCAGCCTCATCGTTGAGCGCAAACTGACCCTCGCGGTCGTAGAACAAGCGCCAGAACTTACGCAGGAACTTGTGTACACCATCAATACCGTTGGTATCCCAAGGCTTCGACTGCTCCAA
>CAYTGT010000079.1:0-7396 GCA_964437405.1 uncultured Alistipes sp. | reverse complement strand
GAAGTCGTTATAGGGATAGTTCCTATTTCCTTTAATTGTCTTTTCATATTGCAAATATAGTAATATTTTGAACAATAAAAGAGTTTACTCTTCTTTTTCTGTTCAGAATCCTTCTGCTCCCACATTTTTACGATGAATCGAGTCTCTTTTTCACATTATCCCATCGTTTTTGGCTATAAAGGTCACATTTTCCCGATTATTATCTTTGCTGGACAGAAAAACAGAAACTTTCTTCTTTTCAAAAGCAAGAAAAACTATTTTTGAGGGACCAAATCATTACAAAGAAACATATAACTATCAACAAATGAGAGTAAACAAATACAAATATAAAGTATGAAAGTTGCTAAACTAATTATACTTTAATAAATCATACTTTGATATTTAGCTTGAACAAAATAGACCAGTTTAGTTTACTCCGATTTTATATATACATTGGACTAAACTAAACCACTTAAATTAAATTATGATGTACAGAGAAGTTAATCAGCAATCATCGCCACTAAAAAGATATACAAACAAATACAAATACCTTAAAAATCAAAAAATAGCATATTTGTATTTGATAGGCATCTTTTTGTAAGATTCCTGTCCCCCACTCGTGCCCCAGGAGGGACAAAAGAGATTTACAGCCCACTGTATATAATTAAATATCAATGGTTCACAAGAGGGACAAAACTTTCTGTGTGGGCAAATAATATTTTGCATCGAAATATCAAGTAACTTCACTTGGAATGAGATTTTGATTTTGTGTCGTTTGGACAATATCCACGTCTCACCATTTAGCTCTACAATATCATTCTTCGCATAATCCAATCTTTTTGGCTACAAAATTTGGTATCAGCGAGTTATACATTGCTTCGCAAAATTATGCAGAACTATGAAACGTGACGACACAAAGAAAAATCTTACTCTTTCTCAAGTAACGATTAGGCAACCGCTCTATTTCGTTACCTTGTGTTTATATGCTAAATTACAAATTCTCGTAGCTCCATGATTTTCAGCGTAATGCGTCAATAGTCAGTTTTAAATAAACTATTATTCCGATTTCGGTTGTTTATTCTAGCATTTTTTGCTATTTTTGTTGTTGGAAATCAACTTTATAAAGTCATGAAACGACTACTTTTGGCAATCTCGCTCGTTATCTCGGGGCTAAACTTCACAGCTCAAGCTCAGGAGACACCTTTTCCTACGTCTATAATTTTCGAGACCGACATGGGTAACGACATTGACGATGCAATGGCATTGGATATCCTCTACAAAAATATGGATAGCCACAATATCGACCTATTGGGAATCAGCGTTCACAAAAACAACCCCCACGCGGCAGAGTTTATCGACATTATGAATAATTGGTACGGCCATAAACGTATCCCAATCGGAGTCAACACCTCATGCGTAACGGACATGGGTTGCATTGACTATTGCACCAAAGTCTGCGCGATGAATGACAAGGATGGTATGGCTCTGTTTGAACGCTCTAAGAAGCCGAGGTTCGAGGAGGCTGTTGATATGTACCGCCGTCTGCTTGCCGAGCAGGATAATAAATCGGTGGTGATTGTAACAGTAGGATTCTCCACCACGATGGCGGCTCTACTCAAGAGCGAAGGAGACAACCACTCGCCACTTAGCGGTCGTGAGTTGGTCGAGAAGAAGGTTAAATACTTCTCTATCATGGCGGGAGAGTTTGAGAACCAAGATCATCGAGAGTTCAATATCGAGAAAGATGTTGAGGCTGCAAAATACTTCTTTGAGAACTCGCCTGTACCATTTGTCGTAACTCCATTTAAGTTGGGCACACAGATCTTATACCCAGCAAAGAGTATCCTCAACGACTTTGAGTGGGGCATGAAACATCCATTTGTCGAGGCATATAAGAACTATTTAGAGATGCCATACGACTGCTGCACATTCGATGTGATTGCGACCTACTATGCCTGCTTTCCCAACACCGAGAATTTGACTCTCAGTGAGGAGGGCGAGGTTGAGATATATGATGACGGCAAGACTCGTTTTATCCCTAAAAAGGAGGGGCGTTTCCGCATCCTTTCAGCTACTGCTGAGCAGTGTAAAAAGATTAGAGAGTATTTCATCGAGACGGTAACAACCCGTCCAAAGAACCTGCGATAGCGAAAACTTAAAATTTTCATACCATGAAAAAACTATTGTTAACTTTTGCGTTGTTTGCCATCTGCGGAATCTATACCGCACAAGCTCAGAAAAACAAGCCTCAGTCGATTATCTTCGAGACCGACATGGGTAACGACATTGACGATGCGCAAGCGTTGGATATCCTCTTCAAGAATATGGATCAGGGAAATATCAAATTGTTGGGAATCGGAGTACATAAGAATAATCCACATTCGGCCGAGTTCATCGACATCATGCGTAATTGGTATGGTTACAAGAAGGTGCCAATCGGTGTCAATACTGCTTGTGTGACCGATATGGATTGCGTGGATTATTGTACAAAGACCTGCATGATGAAGGACGAGGAGGGCAATCCACTTTTCAAACGCTCAAAGAATCCTAAGTATGAGGAGGCTGTCGAGATGTACCGCCGTATTCTCTCAAAACAACCTGACAAATCGGTTATCATCGCTACGGTAGGTTTTTCTACTACAATCGCACAGCTCTTGCAGAGCAAGCCTGACAAGTATTCTAAACTTTCGGGTATGGAGTTGGTAAAGCAGAAGGTTAGCTGGTTCTCTGTAATGGCAGGCGATATGGATCGTCCACAATATGCCGAGTATAATGTTTGGAACGACAAGGAGGCTGCCGAGTATTTCTTTGCAAACTCACCATGCCCAATCGTCTTGACCCCATTCACCATCGGTCTGCAGATTGAGTACCCTGCAACAAGCATCGAGAACGACTTTAATTGGGGCGAGCCACATCCGATGGTTGAGGCATACAAGCATTATCAGAAGATGCCTTACAACCGCCCTACTTGGGATGTTACAGCAGTTTATTACGCTTGCCACCCCGACCACAAGTGCTTTACGGTAAATGGTCCAGTTGATGTAAAGGTTGTCGGCAAGGGTATGACACCTAAGAGCGATAATCCAAACGGTAATTTCCGCTACTTGACAGCTACCCCTGAACAGCAGAAGCAGATTCTCGACTACTTCATCCGCACTCTCACAACAAAACCTTTGAGAATGAAGAAGTAGAGGTTTCTGATGGATGTAAAAAAGAGTTGTCTAATGCAGACAACTCTTTTTCTTTACATACAGAATTTCTCTAATATATCTCCTCCAAGATCTTCGCCAATCGCAAACCACCCTTCAGAAGTTGTTGCTCAATCAGCGGAGCGTATTTTGCGACCTCATCATACGAGACCTTTGTGCCTTCAGGCAGATCCTTGTAAATTCCATGACAAAGTTCCACAGTCTCCGTAAACCACTCCTCGACACTACCCTGCTGCAACTCACGATCCTTAGAGCGAGGCAGACGGTCAATCTCACGTTGCCACTCAGTATAACCCCAATTATGAGCCGACTCAACCAATGCGCTATCCCAGATTGAGTGTAGCTTAGAAGGTTTGCCGAAATAGAGCACCTCAACCAAGTTTCCACCCAAATCCGACTTATGACCAGCGTGCATTGGGCAATGCAGATCGCCCACTAAATGGATCAACATGCGCAATGCGATATTCTCTTGCTCTGCTGTCAATTCGCCTGATTTAAGTTGAGCGATAAGGTCATTCACCGCAACCACAACATCGCCCTTCTCATTCTTTGGCATTGTTTGATACGTATAACCCTCATCGACATTTGCATAGTGCCATGTGCTGGTATGGGCATACTCAGGGGTGTGGCTGGCGTTATCCATCCAATTGGCATAATATACCAACGAATGACCCTCCAACGCCTTAGTCACCTTACGCGCCACTTTACGCGAGAGATTCTGCTCGGCCACGTATGCCACAACATCGTGCCCCTTTTGTCCCCAGCCAAAGGCATTGGGTACAACCATCAGAGCTGCCATGATTGAAAAAATCAGTCTCTTCATCTTTCACACGATTTTATTGGTTCATTGTAGCCAAAAACTCCTCATTGCTCTCGGTCATTCCCATCTGCTTCTGCATGAACTCCATTGCCTCGACAGTTGTCATCTCCGAAAGATACTTACGCAACACCCATGAACGATTCATCACCTCACGAGAAAGCAACAGATCCTCTCGGCGAGTACCCGAAGAGATTACGTTAACGGCAGGATATACACGCTTGTCGGCCAACTTACGATCCAACTGAAGCTCCATATTACCTGTACCCTTAAACTCCTCGAAGATCACCTCATCCATCTTAGAACCCGTATCAATCAACGCCGTAGCAATGATAGTCAAAGAGCCCTTCTCCTCGGTATTTCGTGCTGCACCGAAGAAACGCTTAGGCTTATGCAGAGCGTTGGCATCGACACCTCCCGACAGAACCTTACCCGAAGCAGGCTGTACCGAGTTGTATGCACGTGCCAAACGTGTAATAGAATCCAAGAAGATCACCACATCGTGACCGCACTCGACCATACGCTTTGCCTTCTCCAACACCATCTCAGCCACCTTCACATGTCGTGATGCCTGCTCATCGAATGTCGAAGCGACAACCTCAGCCTTCACGTTGCGAGCCATCTCTGTTACCTCCTCAGGACGCTCATCAATCAGCAGAACGATCATATATACCTCTGGGTGGTTATCTGCAATAGCATTTGCGATAGATTGCAAAAGCATGGTCTTACCTGTCTTAGGTTGCGCCACGATCAACGCACGCTGACCCTTACCAATAGGTGAGAAGAGATCTACAACACGATTTGACAATGTATTATGCCCTGCTCCTGTCAAATTGAACTTCTCGCTCGGAAAGAGTGGTGTCATATACTCAAACTGCACTCTGTCGCGGATATACTCTGGCTTCAGACCGTTGATTTCGTTCACACGAATCAAAGGAAAATACTTCTCGCCCTCCTTTGGAGGATGGATAATACCGCTGATGGTATCACCTGGCTTCAAGCTAAAGAGCTTAATCTGCGATGGCGAGACATAGATATCATCTGGTGAGTTCAGATAGTTATAATCGGCCGAACGCAAGAAGCCATAACCATCGGGCATCACCTCTAACACTCCCTCGCCGATAATCTCGCCTGCGAATATTTCGCGCTTAGGTTCGCGGCGCTCCTCGCGTTGATGGTGATGTGATGAATGATGAGAATTATACTCTTGATTCTGATCTGACACAACCCCAGTTTGAGGCTCAGCATCATTATCCTCATCAATCTCTGCCGCCGAGATAGCCTCCATGATCGTCATCGACTTCTGCTCTGTTGGTATCTCTGCATTTGCTTGTGCCTGAGCCGCTCTGAGCTGAGCCTCACGCTCCTCCTGCTCCTTCAAAGCCTTTGGCTTACGACCTCGGCGCTTAGGTTGATTCTCCATGGTGGTTGGCTGCGATGGCACACTCTCCTGTGTTGCACCACTCTGCTCCTCTACATCTTTGACCTCTGCCACACTACTCTCTGCTGCCTCCTCAGCACCTTGCTCGGCAGAACCTTCTATCTGTGACTTATTATCTTCCACACGCACACTATTCATACGTGGACGGCGACCTCGGCGCTTAGGCTCAGCGACCTCCGATTCAGTAGATCCCTGCTCAGAGCTTGATACAGAGCTACCACCTGTTGCAAATGCCACAATACGAGCAATCAACTCCTTCTTCTTGAGTGTCGGTTCATTAATACCCAACTCTTTTGCGATTGAGCGCAACTCGGCCAAACTCTTGCTTTCTACAATCTCTAAATCTTGCATATCTGTAACTTTGAATATTTCAATGATTTAATGAATAGTCGAACGACTACCCCTGAACGATGTTGCAAAGATAATACAATAATTTAAATTTCAAAAAGTAAAATCCCCTTGAAAAACTAAAACCGAGAAAAAAATCACGAAAAGAGGTTGCCGTAACTCACTCGCCACGACAACCTCTATAACTATCCTCACTCGTCTGTGTTTGATTATTTTTGGGGTTTATACTCATATTTAAAAAGCACCGCAAAGAGTATCATCACCACCATAGCGTATGCCGCAAACAAGAGCCATGATGTCTGCCAACCCTCGATCATCGCAACACCCTCCGAGCCATTATATACAAAGTGGTTCACCACCGCCTGTGCGCCCAAAGTACCGATAGTAGCACCTATACCGTTGGTCATAATCATAAACAGGCCCTGTGCCGAAGAGCGAATCTTCTCATCGGTCTGCTCGTTCACATACAACGAGCCAGAGATATTGAAGAAATCAAATGCCACACCATAAACTATCATCGAGAGAACGAACATCCATACTCCGCCTCCAGGATTTCCCACTCCAAACAATCCGAAGCGCAACACCCATGCAAACATAGCAATCAACATCACACGTTTAATTCCAAAGTGTTTCAAGAAGAATGGGATCAATAATATACACAATGTCTCCGACACCTGCGACAACGAAATCAGAGCGTTGGCATGGTTAGCGCCAAATGTCGATGCAAACTCCGCAACATCCTTATACGAGGAGATAAACGGATTGGCAAAGCTATTTGTAATCTGAAGCGACACGCCAAGCAACATCGAAAAGATGAAAAACATAGCCATCTGGCGTTGCTTAAACAACTTAAAGGCCTCCAATCCCAAAGCCTCGACAACTCCTTTCTTCTCCGATTTTCCACCCACAGGGCACTCTGGTAGCGTCATGGCATAGACGCCTAACAAAACGCCCAACCCTGCGCACTGCATAAACTGCATATATGTTGTCTGGAATCCTGCAAAGTCGCACACCAACATCGAGCAGATAAAACCCACTGTACCCCACACTCTGATCGGTGGAAAGGCTTTTACTGTATCTTCTCCCGCACGCTCCAAAGCCGAGTATGCCACCGAGTATGAGAGCGCCAAAGTAGGCATATAGAAAGCTACGCTGGCTGTATAGAGACCAAAAAGAGTTGCGAACTCCACACCCTCGCCTGCACTCATCGCATAATACCCTGCCGCAGCCATAAATACGGCAGCCAACAAATGGCATCCGCCGAGCATACGTTGAGCCTGCACCCAACGATCGGCAATGATACCCACAATGGCTGGCATAAAGATTGAAACTATACCCTGCACGGCATAGAACAGGCCGATATTAGAGGCCATGCCCACCCCAGCGAGGTATGATCCCATAGATGTCAGATATGAACCCCACACCGCAAACTGTAGGAAGTTCATCACTATAAGTCGAAGTTTAACGCTCATAACACTTATATAATATTATATTTGATCAAAAAGTTGTCTATTCGGTCGGTAAAGATAGAAAACTAAATAGAAAAAACGGCTTATTGGTCAAAATTAGTACATAAAATCGGGGCAATCGGTTGATTTTTAT
>CAYTGT010000078.1:0-7471 GCA_964437405.1 uncultured Alistipes sp. | reverse complement strand
ACCTACATCACCGCGGAAACCGAAGATCAACTCATTAGACCAAGCTGATGTGAAGAGCTGCTGGTAGTTAGGATGCAAAGAGTAAACACCCAAATCCATACAATCCTTAGCAGCCTTAGCAGCTACGTCATAGCTTCCATTCCAAAGAGCCATACGAGCCTTGAATGCCAACGCAGCACCCTTAGTTGCGTACTGGATACCTGAGTGACTTGTTGGCAACTTCTCGGCAGCCTTGTCGAAACATTCGTAGCAGAATGTCAAGACATCAGCCTTAGGAGAACGAGAAGCCTTGTAAGCCTCATCGAGTGTCATACCTGTCTTGTCGAGGATAGCATCACCCCAGAAGAATGCCAACATACCGTAGGCATAACCCATGTAGAAATAAGCCTGACCCTCATAGAGCTGAACGGTTGACTCTGGTACACCCATCTTGCGGGCGTTATCCAACTTACCGATGATACGCAATGCGCGAGCAATACCCTTATAATAGTTCTGCCAATGAGTCTTAGGTGTATCACTCTCCGAAGTCATAGAACCGTTCTGAACCTCCTGAGTGATGTTACGCCATGTTACGTCATCTCCCCATGATTTGTTGAAGATTGGGAAGAAGTCGGTACGGTAGAAGTCGTTAATCGACATCTCTAACTCCTGCTGTGATGAGTACCAAGTTTCACTTGATCCCTCAGAGAGCGGAGCCAACTCCAAGTCGACGCACGCTGTTAGCGCAAACGCCGAAGCAATACATGCAATTAATATCTTTTTCATATCGTTATACGCTTTTAGAATTTAACATTTACACCGAAGACAAACGATGTAGAGATGAAGTGTGATCTCCAACCCAACTCAGGATCGTAACCCTTAGGGAAGTTGCTGATAGCAGGAAGATCGTTAACACTTACATATACACGCAAATTCTTCATCATGATGTGCTTCAAAATATCCTGTGGCAATGTGTAACCTACTGTGATATTCTTTACACGGAAGTAACCGCCATTGAAGAGCCAATAATCAGAACCTGAGTAGCTTGAAGAGTTGGTATCGCTCAAGCGAGGATACTTCATCTTAGCATTCTGCTCTGGAGTATTGTGCTGGCTCCAATAGTTGCCCAAAAGCAACTCTGGTGTTGCACCCCACTTGTTTCTCAAAGGCTGAATCCAACCTGTGTTAAAGAGCACGCGCTGGTGGCCTACACCCTGGAATGAGAGGCTGAAGTCCAAGCCCTTCCAACCCATCGCGATGTTACCGCCATAGAGGTACTCTGGCAAAGAGTTACCCATGCGAACCTTATCGTCTGCGTTGATTGTGCCGTCCTCAACTACATCTACATAACGTACATCACCTGCCTTATCGTTCTTCGACATTGTAGGAACCTTATTGCCGTTCTCGTCATAAAGATCCTCATCAGTGATGAACAAGCCGTTAGACTTGTACATATACCACTCGTTGTAGTAAGAGCCCTTCTCGATGATGTAGTTACCTGAGATTGTACGCTTGTCACCCATGTAACCCATCTTTGAACGGTAGTCAGAGATGTTTGCCGATACGCTATACCAGAAGTTGTCACCTACCTGATCCATCCACTTAAGCTCCAAATCCCAACCCTTAGTGTGCATGTCACCTGCGTTCTGTGATGGAGCAGAGAAACCTGCGTATGATGGGAATCCGAGAGTAAGCAACATATCCTCAGTCTTCTTGTAGTAGTAATCTGCTGTCAAGCTCAAGCGCTGATCGAAGAACGATGCATCGATACCCACGCCGTAAGTTGTTGTAGTCTCCCAAGTGATGTCCTTGAATGCGTAATAAACCTGAGCAGCATTCTGCACAGCTGTAACCTCACCCTTAGACTTGTTATACATGTAACTTGTACCGAAGTTCATAGCAGCCATGTATGGGAACTCAGAACCGATACGCTCGTTACCCAACTGACCGATCGAGCCACGCAACTTAAGATAAGTTACAGGCTTCACGTTCTCCTTGAACCAAGGCTCCTCAGAGATTACCCAACCTGCTGATACTGATGGGAATGTACCCCAACGGCTATCCTTGTGGAAACGTGAAGATCCATCGGCACGTACATTGGCCTGAACCATATACTTATTCTTATAAGAGTACATCACGCGGCCGAATACTGACTGATAAGCGTTGTGACCAGCCGAGCCAGAGTTGTACTGATAATCCTCAGGACCGATGTTCAAATATGGGTAAGTGTCAAGACCGTAGTTTGAACGAGAAGCACCCATATTCTCCCAATTTGATTTGTAACCCTCGTAACCAACCATCGCGCTGAATGAGTGGTCGCCCCACATCTTAGCGTAGTTAGCGTAGAACTGATATGTACGGTTGTTAGAGTCGTTGCGAGTCTCTGAAAGGTTTGTAGTCTTCATTGTCTCGAACAATGTAGAAGCGCCATTCTCATAATATACATTTACAGCCTTTGTGAACGACTTGTTCTTGTAGAATGTATAACGAGGAGCGAAGATACCTGTGATAGTCAAACCCTTTACAGGTTTGATGTCGATCTGAGCCTTACCGCCGAACTTGTAGTAACGACCTGAGCTGTTACCACCCTCGCGCAAAGCTGCCAAACCGTTGGCACCATCCTTAACATCGGCGTATGTACCATTCTCCCAATATGGACCATAGATAGGCGACATGATGTAAGTCCAATCCATCGCGTTGCCGAAGCTTGGAGATTTAGAATTTGAAGCCGAGAAGTCGAGGTTAACGCTTGCGTGCAACCACTTTGTGATGTTGAAATCGTTGTTCAAACGACCTGCATAACGCTCGTAACCAAGATTGTTGTAGCGGAAGTAACCGTTACCATCCTGATAGTTGAATGTGAACTTTGTACGGAGATTCTCTGTACCACCCGACAAAGCCAAAGTGTGCTGCTGGTGAGAAGTTGTCTTCTTCAACATTACGTCTACCCAATCGGTGTTAGGGTAGTGGTAAGGATCTTTGGCGTTGTTAGCCATGTAAGAGTTGATATACTCCTGTGTGTATACAGAATATGGATCAGCTGCACCGTCATTCCAAGTGATCTCGTTTTTGATGTTGAACCAATCTACAGCATCGCCATTCTCAGGACGAGTTGTTGGAGTATCGAGTGAGAACTCGTAAGTATAATCCAAGCTGAACTCCTTGTTCTTTGCACGCTTAGTAGTGATGAGGATTACACCCGCAGCAGCACGTGAACCGTAGATCGCAGCTGAAGCAGCATCCTTCAATACTGTCATTGTCTCAACATCTGTTGCCAATACATCGTTCAATGATGAAGGCACGCCGTCAACGATTACCAATGGATCGTTAGTTGACATTGTTGTCACACCACGTACGCGGATTGTACCACCGTCACCAGGACCACCTGAAGAACGTGTTACCTGCACACCAGCGATCTGACCCTGCATAGCAGTAGAGATCTGCTGAGTAGAACGGTTTGTCAAGAGCGAGCCCTGAACGCTTGACATTGAGCCTGTCAAATCGCCCTTACGAGCAGTACCGTAACCGATCACCACAACATCTTCGAGAGCCTGGAGATCCTCCTCCATTTTCACCTTGATCATGGCCTGGTTACCAACCTTTACGTTGACACTCTTGTAACCGATAGATGTAAACTGCAAAGTCTGACCCGACTTAGCAGCCAATTCGAAATTACCGTCTACATCGGTAATAGTACCCTTAGAGTTGTCTTCAACGAGAACCACAGTAGCACCCACCAATGGATTGCCGTTCTGGTCTACAACATTACCCTTCACTAAATTCTGCGCCATAGCGGTGGAAATTCCCCCACCCGCTAAAAGTGAGATTATCAACACGAAACGTGCTCCGATAACCCAACTACGCAATGATGCGATAGTACGTTTTAGGTTCATAAATTAAGTTTTTAAGTTTAAATTAGTTAGAGTTTAGTTTTTTTGGTAAAGGCAAATTTCTGTTTGTTATGCTTTTATCAACGTCAAAGATATACAAAATTTCTCTAAATATTCAAAGAAAATAAAGAAAAATTGCACTACCCCCCCCAATAATTAAATTTTTTAAAAATATCAGATTTGCTTGTCGGCGCGAAAATGAAATTCAAAATTCACAGGCGTAACGCCTGATTTATGAGTGGGAAAATAATATTGCTTATGACCGTCTTTAGAAAGGGTTACACGGCTTCATAAAACATCCGTTAGAGGAGATAAAACCACTACACCAAAGTAGATAATACTGTTTTTTCAGAAAAAACTATAATCACGCGAATAATTTTATGAAAAATGTCATACATTTGTCTTGTGATCAACAGCCTTTTACAAAAAACTGCACCTCATTCAATATTTGGTTAACACAATTAAATTAAGATTGTTATGAAGAAACTTGAGAAACCTGCAATTTTGGTGGTTGACATGCTCAACGACTTTGTTACTGGAGCACTTACTTGTGACCGCGGAAAGGCTATCGTCCCAGCTACTGCTCAACTGCTTGATGCTGCTCGTGTGGCGGGAGTTCCTGTCATCTTCTGCAATGATGCTCACATCGCAGGCATCGACCGCGAACTTAAACTCTGGGGAAATCATGCTATTGTAGGCACTAAGGGTGCCGAAGTCATCCCCGAATTAAGTTTGTCGAAGGAAGATTATGTCGTTCCTAAGCGCCGATACAGCGGATTCTTCCAGACAGATTTGGATATTTTGTTGAAAGAGTTAGATGTTAAGACTGTTGTTATGGCGGGTCTGCATACTCATATGTGTGTGCGCCACACCTCTGCTGATGCCTACTGCTTGGGTTATGATGTAGTGGTAGCTAAGCAGGCAACCGATTCATTTACCGAGGCAGATTATCTCGGAGGCTTGGCATATCTTAAAACTTGCTATGGTGCTGATGCTTACACCAACGATGAGTTGATCGCTATGTTCTAATCGCTATACCCCAAACGTATCACCCGATTTTTTGCTTAAAACTTGCAGAAATCGGGTGATTGTTTTATATTTGTTGTGCGCAATTACATTGTATGCAATTAAATTTGATGCATAAGTTAGTTGTCTAACAAAATGGATGAACGATTAAAACTTGAAAATCAGCTTTGCTTCCCACTCTATGCGGCGGCCAAAGAGGTTGTGCGCCGTTATCGTCCGTTGCTGGATCCTTTGGGGTTGACATATACACAATACATTACGATGATGTTGATGTGGCAGTATCGTAGCATGACCATTTCGGAGCTCGGACAGAGATTATATCTCGATTCGGGAACCCTAACTCCCATGCTAAAAAAGATGGAGCAGAGTGGTTGGATTGTCCGAACGCGTTGTTGCGATGATGAACGCAAAGTTGATATCTCATTGACCGAGCGAGGCGAAGCTCTCCGCGAGCAGGTCGCTCATGTCCCACAACAAGCGGCACAGTGTCTGACCATGAGTAGCGAGGAGGCTCAAGAGTTATATAGATTGCTGTATAAATTATTGACAAGTTTAGAACAGCAAACAAAATAGATGTATTAATCAAATAAAAGTAATGTGTTATGGCTGAGTACAAATGTGTGAAATGTCCGTTGAGAGAGAAGTACGAAACAAAACCTAAATCACTGATGGGCCGTTTTTGGCGTTGGCATATCAATTTCTGCCCAGGGTGGAAAGCCTATTTCTGTTCTCTGTCGGAGGCTGAGCAGCAGGTTCTGCGCGAGAGATACAATTTTACGAAGTATCGCAACAATGCTTAACGCTCTGCAAACAGTTCTTGAGCGAATAAAACAATGGCTCTCGCAACTCTCGTTTCGCACGGGAGTTGTGGTGCTGTTGTGTGCCATTCCTTTCTATATCATCTCCTTTGCCCAGATGCTTTTGCCTATTAGTGTTACGACTAAGAGTGTGTTGTGGTTTATCTTCTTTGGCCTTGCCAAAACAGCTCAATATGGTGGCCTTGCGATTTTGGGTGTTGAGGGGTTCCGCCGCCTGAAGGAGACAATCAAAAGCAAGCGTAATTCTTCAGCAGAGTAGATCGCTTTGTGAAGTAAAAACCATTTTTTGTTTTGAGATTCTTGCCATTGAATAAAAATTGCTACCTTTAACCTGAAATTATATCTTAATGCCGAGAAAAAGTTGTAACGATGGAGATCATAAGTAAATTTTTCCGCGAGTGGGTAGAATCAATCCTGACGGGCTTTGGCCTTTCTGACGACCTTACGGATGCTCTAAATAGATGGGTTGTACTGCTCATTATCATTGCTTTTGCGTTGCTGGTTGACGTTGTGATCCGAGCAGGTATCGCCCGTGTCCTGCACCAGATCGTGAGCCGCACAAAAGCAACTTGGGATGACCATATATTCGACAAAAAGGTAATACGTCACCTCTGTAACTTCATCACTCCCACGATAATATACATCCTGTTGCCCATAGCTTTCCCGACAGCAGATGACGGTGGCGATGGTATGCAGATTCTGCTTCGCCGAGCTGTTGAGGTCTATATGGTTGTGGCGTGTGTGCGCTTTGTGAATGTTCTGCTCAAGGTGAGCTTCGATATTGCCGAGCAACAGCCCGCATGGCAGGGTAAGCCCATCAAGGGATTGATGCAGACGGGTCAGGGTATTGTTATCGGTATCGGCGCCATTCTCATCATCTCTATTCTGATCAATAAATCGCCTGTGCTTTTGCTGACGGGTTTGGGTGCCTCTGCTGCGGTGTTGATGTTGATCTTCAAGGATAGTATCTTGGGATTGGTCGCGGGCGTGCAACTCTCGGCCAATAATATGCTTAAGGTTGGCGACTGGATTTCGATTCCTCAGCGCAAGGTTGATGGCGAGGTTGAGGAGGTGTCGCTCACGACAATCAAGGTTCGCGCGTGGGATAAGACATTGCAGACTCTGCCGCCATATCTGCTTATTAGTGAGCCGTTTGATAATTGGCAGGCCATGCGACAGTCGGGAGGTAGACGCATCAAACGATCGCTGAATATAGATATGACCTCTATTCGCTTCTTGGATGAAAAGCTGCTCGCGCGACTTAAAGAGAATGGGGCATTGGCCGCTTTGTTGGCCACCGTCTCGGCAGAGTCGGCCGAGGGGGCTAACTTGACCAACCTCGACCTCTTTATGCGTTGCATGAATAGCTATCTGAAGTCGCATCCGCGCGTGAACCAGCAGATGACGATCATGGTGCGCCAACTGCAACCTTCGGAGTGGGGTTTGCCTATCGAGATATATTGTTTCTCGGCCGATGTAAATTGGGTTCCGTATGAGAATCTCCAAAGCGAGATCATCTCCTATGTGGTGGCCGTAGCTCCGCTCTTCGATCTGAGGATGTACCAGGCACCCACGAGCCACGATCTCAGACGTTCGTAACACCTCGCGAGCGATTTAGGTTTTTGCTTTGTGCATATCCCGATTTTTTAGTTTTTCCACCCCTCGGAAAGACCATTTCGAGGGTGAAAACAAGAAAAATTATCAATTTTTGCATTTTTTTTGTAGAAAAATTTGCAGAGTCAGATTTTTGCTCTATAT
>CAYTGT010000077.1:0-7498 GCA_964437405.1 uncultured Alistipes sp. | reverse complement strand
GTGGGCGATTATCTCTATGTGAGCAAGGTAACATACGGCCCACAGATGCCTAATACGCCGCTCTCGTTCCCATTTGTACACCACACAATGCCGATGTCGCAGACCAAAAAATCATTCTCGGAGGCTATACAGTGGCCATACAAACGACTAAAGGGATTGCGTCAAATTGAACGTAACGACGTGGTGGTGTTTAACTTCCCAGCGGGCGATACGGTATTGGTAGAGAATCAGGTAGTGACCTATTACGATGTATTACGAGATTACCAAAAGAGCTATGGCCCGATTAAAGGCCGAGAAAAGCTCTATCAAGATTATACCGTAATCTCTCGACCTGTGGACAAACGCGAAAATTATATCAAGCGCTGTGTGGCACTGCCTGGCGACTCGATCAAAATAGTTGGTGGAGAGTTGTTTATCAATGGTAAGGTGCAGGAGACGGTAGCTGAGAAGCAGTATTGCTATAATATCAACACCAATGAGCCTCTTACACAATACGCAGTGGATGAGTTGGGAATCACAGAGATGTCGGGTAGCGGAACTCACTATTTCTCACCTCTGACAGATCAGATGGTAGAGCGAATGTTGAAGATGAAGAGCGTGAAAAACATTTCACGCTACACAGCCGAGGAGGAGGCATTCCCTCACGATGCTCGCTACAAGTGGACTGCCGACAACTTTGGTCCATTGTGGATTCCAAAGAAGGGCGAGACAATCACTCTGACAGAGGAGAATTTGCCGCTTTATGAGAGAATTATTGATGTCTACGAAGGAAACGACTTGGAGATAAAAGATGGCAAGATATACATCAACGGAGAACAGCAAGAGGACTACACATTCAAGATGGATTATTATTGGATGATGGGCGACAACCGCCACAACTCAGCTGATTCTCGTTATTGGGGTTTTGTACCTGAGGATCATATCGTGGGTAAGGCTTCGTTCATCTGGCTCTCGCTTGATCAGAACGGCTCATTCCCAACTAATATTCGTTGGAATAGATTATTCCGTAAAGTAAAATAAAACGCCAACTCGCGCACTGTGGAACAAATCAAAGATAGTTACCTAACAATAGAGTCTAACGCCGAGACGATATTCAAGGAGAAGAGCAGTAAATTTCTCTGTTACGCTTATCATGTCGAGAGCGAAGAGGAGATTGCGGCTTGTTTGGAACCTCTGCGCAAACGCTATTACGATGCTACACATCATTGTTACGCATGGCGTTTGGGACCATTCGGGGAGAGATTCCGCGCCAACGATGATGGAGAGCCTTCGAGTACCGCTGGTAAGCCAATTTTGGGACAGTTACTTTCACGCGAGATCACAAACTGCTTGGTGGTAGTGGTGAGATACTTCGGAGGCACGAAATTGGGAGTGCCTGGGTTGATTGCCGCTTACAAGGAATCGGCGGCGGCAGTATTAGATGAAGCAAAGGTGGTTGAGCGTACGGTAGATACGGTCTTTAAGGTGGATTTTTCATACATCACGATGAATGATGTGATGCGAATCATCAAAGACGAGCAGCCAACTATTGTTGAACAGGTGTTTGACAACCTTTGTTCGATGACACTCTCGGTGCGCAAAAGCAAGGCCGAATTGGTTTTGGGTAAGTTCAGCAAGGTCGAGGGTGCAATAATTGATATTATTGAGGAGTAAAAGTTATTCAAGCAAATGTCAAAAGGTAAGACGATATATATCAAGGGGGCAAGGGTTCACAATCTGAAAAATGTGGATGTCGAGATCCCACATAATACGCTCACCGTAGTTACAGGACTTTCGGGATCGGGCAAGTCAACACTTGCCTTCGATACCATATTTGCCGAGGGTCAACGCCGCTATGTGGAGAGCCTATCGTCATACGCCCGCCAATTCTTGGGACGAGTGAGCAAGCCCGATGTAGATTTCATCGCAGGCATAGCTCCAGCCATCGCCATTGAGCAGAAGGTCAACACACGCAACCCACGCTCAACAGTGGGCACATCGACTGAGATATATGACTACTTGAAATTGCTTTTTGCACGCATAGGACACACCTTTTCACCCGTGTCGGGTAATGAGGTACGTTGCTATGGTGTGGATGATGTGGTCGGCTACATTACGGAAAATGGGGTGGAGAAAAGGGTGGTGATCACCGCTCCGATCAGTCTCAAGAGTGGGCAGGGATTGATCGACAAGTTGTTGGAGCTATTGGGAGATGGTTTCATGCGTCTGTGGGTCGAGGAGCAGGCTATCACCATAGAGGAGTTTATGCCGACAATAAACGCAATGACCGATGCGAGCAAAATAGAACTTGTGGTCGACAGATTGCGAGGAGCTGAAGATGATGACACTTTGCTCCGACTCAGAGATTCGGTGGCCAGAGCTTACAGCTATGGAGATGGCGTGTGCAGCATAATCATTGAGGGTCAGAGGAGAGAGTTTTCTTCTCGTTTCGAGGCTGACGGAATCGAATTTGAACAACCGACAGAACATCTATTCAGCTTCAATAATCCGATAGGTGCTTGCCCGACATGTGAGGGCTATGGCAAGGTAATCGGTATAGATGAAGATTTGGTAATTCCCGACAAGAGCAAGACCATCTATGAAGATGCGGTGGCTTGTTGGAGGGGTGCTACGATGAAGAAGTGGAAGGAGCAACTGATAAACAATGCCTATCTGTTCGATTTCCCGATACATGAGCCATATTACAAACTCACGCCAGAGCAAAAGCTATTGTTGTGGCGCGGAAATGAGTATTTCCATGGGCTAAACGAGTTTTTCCAATACATCGACAAGGAGCGCCGCAAGATACAGTTCCGAGTGATGAAGGCTCGCTACACAGGTAAGACAATCTGCCCCGATTGCGGAGGTAGCCGCTTGAAAAAAGAGGCGCTTTATGTTAAGGTGGGTGGGAAAAATATAGCCGAGGTGGTCAAGATGAGCGTACGCGAGTTAATCGAATTTTTCTCGGATCTCAGATTAGACGACCACGACAAAAAGAGTGCAGAAAGAATCCTTCTTGAGATTCGTAATCGCCTGCAATACCTTGCAGATGTGGGGTTGGGATACCTTACGTTGGATCGTCTTTCATCTACACTTTCGGGTGGAGAGAGTCAGCGCATAAATCTATCTACATCGTTGGGTAGCAGCCTTGTAGGTTCACTATACATCTTGGATGAGCCGAGCATCGGATTGCATCCACGTGATACGCACCTATTGATCAAGACCTTAAAACAACTGAGAGATCTTAAAAATACGGTGATTGTGGTGGAGCATGAGGAGGAGATAATCCGCGCGGCAGACCATATTGTCGATGTGGGGCCTCGCGCTGGAGAGAATGGCGGAGAGATTGTTTACAGCGGCTCGATCGAAGGATTGATTGGTGCCGAAGATAGTCTTACGGCCGATTACCTAACTCACCGCCGCAAAATCGAGCCACCAACGACAGCCAGAGGTTGGAGTAACTCAATCACAATACGTGGAGCAAGGGAGAATAACTTAAAAAACATAGATGTCAAGATTCCGCTCGGCGTTATGACATGCATCACAGGAGTAAGTGGTAGTGGAAAATCATCACTCGCAAAGGGGATATTATATCCAGTTTTGCACCGAGAGTTGGCCGAAACGGGCGATAAGCCAGGCGACTTCGGCGGTTTGGAGGGCGATGTAAGGATGATATCGGCGGTGGAGATTGTAGATCAGAATCCTATCGGCAAATCATCACGTTCAAACCCTGTGACTTACCTCAAGGCTTATGACGAGATCCGCAAACTATATGCCGAGCAACCACAAGCCGTACATACAGGTTTGACGGCTGCATCTTTCTCGTTCAATGTGGCGGGAGGTCGTTGCGAGGAGTGTCAGGGCGAGGGTATTATCAAAGTGAGCATGCAGTTTATGGCCGATGTGGAGTTGGTCTGCGAGGCGTGTCATGGCAAGCGATTCAAAGACGAGATATTGGAGATCAAGTATCGAGGTAAGAGCATATATGACACATTGGAATTGAGCGTTGATGAGGCCATCGAGTTCTTCAAAGAGGATAAGGAGAATGCCACTTGCCGCCGTATTGTGGAGCGTTTGCAGCCTTTGCAGGATGTCGGATTGGGATATATCCGCTTGGGACAATCTTCTTCGACACTTTCGGGTGGAGAGAGTCAGCGTGTGAAACTGGCTTCGTTCTTGGCGAAAGATAATGACAAGCGACAGATGTTGTTTATCTTTGACGAGCCGACAACAGGATTGCATTTCCACGATATAAACCGTCTACTCAAGGCCTTCAATGCGCTGATTGCCAATGGTCATACGATTGTGATTGTGGAGCATAATATGGAGGTTATAAAGTGTGCCGATTGGGTTATCGACCTCGGCCCCGAAGCAGGAGACGAGGGCGGAGAGATAGTCTTTGAGGGTACACCGCAGGAGCTTGAGGAGTGTGAGCGCGGATATACTGGTCGCTTCCTTAAGGAGCATAACAAGGCTTAAACGCCCCAAACTGAAAGATGAATCAAGAATACTATACATATCGTCTGCCGAACGGCATTAAGGGCATACATCGCAGGGTCAAGAGTGGCATTGCGCATTGTGCTTTAGTGATTAATGCTGGTACGCGAGATGAGCTGAGAGATGAATATGGTTTGGCGCACTTTACAGAGCACGCCATATTCAAGGGCACGACCCATCGCAAAGCCTATCAGGTAAATTGTCGTTTGGAGAATCGAGGAGGTGAGCTCAACGCCTACACCACCAAAGAGGACACCACGATACACGCCACAACACTCAAGGCCGATTTCTCAAAGGCTGTGGAGCTGATCGCCGATGTAGCCTTCAACTCGACATTTCCAGAGCATGAGTTGCAGAAGGAGCGCGAAGTGATTGTGGATGAGATAAATACCTACAAGGATTCGCCTGCCGATATGATCTTTGATTCGTTTGAGGATCTGATTTTCGAGAGGTCGGAGTTGGGGCACAACATTTTAGGTCGAAAGGTCGATTTGGCACGTCATAACGGCGATGCGATACGCCGATTTGTGGAGCGCACACACACCACCGATCAGATGGTATTCTCTTCGATTGGCAATATGTCGATCAAGAATGTAGAGAGCATCGTGAGTCGCTACCTCGGCGGCAAGGCATCTGCCACACGCTCTTTCCAGCGTTCGGCACCACAGCAAATTGCACCTTTCGAGAAGATTATGCACAAGCATACCCACCAAACCCACTGCATTGTTGGCGGCCGAGCATACGATATCAATGCTGAGAAGCGATTACCGCTCTCGCTATTGATAAATTTCTTGGGTGGACCTTCGGCAAACTCGCGTCTGAACATTATCCTCAGAGAGAAAAACGGACTCTCATACAATATCGAGGCGGCATACACGCCATACAACGATTGTGGCGCTGTGGCGATCTACTTCAGTTCCGACCACCACAACGCCGACCATTGCCGCGAGCTGATAGACAAGGAGTTAAATGCTTTACGCACAAACAAACTCTCAAACCGTCAACTCTCGCAGACCAAACGCCAATTTTTGGCACAGATGGCTATCTCGATGGAGAACAACGAGGGTTATATGCTCGGTGCAGGCAAGAGTTTTTTGGTGCATGACGAGATCGACACGATGGAGGAGGTCTATAAAAAGGTGATGGGCGTGACGGCCGATCAGATCGCAGAGGTGGCGGAGGAGATATTCTCAAAGACCTCAACATTGATTTTCCAATAAAAGGATTTTAACCCAGACTTTCGATTATCCAGACTTTAGACTATGGACGCTTTAGAAAAATATATACACGACAACTCTTCGGCCGAAGAGGATCTGCTTAAGGAGTTGGATCGCGAGACACACCTCCGCGTGATCAATCCGCGCATGATTTCGGGACATATTCAGGGAAAGTTTTTGGAGCTTTTGGTGAAGATGTATCGCCCGAAAAATATACTTGAGATAGGTACATTTACAGGTTATTCGGCGCTCTGCATGGCGGCAGGGTTGGAGGACGATGCGGTGATTGACACCTGCGAGGTGGATGATGAGTTGGAGGCCATTGCGCAATCTTTCTTCGAGCGCTCGGCTCATGGCCATAAGATCCGTCAACACATCGGCTCGGCATTGGAGATAGCTCCACGATTGAGCAAACAGTGGGATATGGTATTTATTGATGGCGACAAGCGAGAGTATCCCGCGTATTATAATATGTTGATGGATCAAGGTTTGGTGCACAGCGGCTCAATCTTGTTGGCTGACAACATTTTGTGGTACGGCAAAGTCGTTGAAGAGGTGCATCACAACGATCTGCACACCAAAGCCCTCATCGAGTTCAACCGCATGGTAGTCGAAGATGATAGGGTAGAGAGCGTGATCCTTCCACTCAGAGATGGAATAAATATGATCAGAGTGAAGTAGCTGTCACATAAAACAGAGCCTGTCTTCTTTTGATAGACAGGCTCTTTCGTTAGTGATTAGCTTATGGTTAGGAGATTATTTTCTCACAGTATTATCCTGCTTACCCACTTTTATTGGAATTGCTCGCATAACAAGCTGTTTTTCATCATCATCAAGCGATGCAAAAGAGTGTTCAAACAATTGTTGTGACAATTCTTCTCGCAATTCATAAAAAGCTGAATGTATTGCAGAGTGCATTTGCAAATATGCGCCACAACGTGTTCCACGAGTCGTTACAATAGATATTACGCCATTGCTCTGTGGATAATGCACTTCACCATCCTTATATTTAATTGTCTGCCAAGTAAAATCAGAATAGTGTGGATTTTTCACTTGGCGTTTACCATCCACTCGCTCTGTGTTATCAATGAACTGCTTAACTATCTCTTTTAATTCTTCAATCTCCAATAACCCACTTTCTCCGTCTGGAAGTCCCGTCATTATTTTGCCCGAAGCATTCATAAAAACAAGTAGATGATTGTGTTCCGCAATTTTTTGATCCGAAATCTCATTAATTCCTTTCGCTTCGACATTTATAGGAGGCAATACTTCTAAAATCTCCTTTGGAGTGGTATTATACTGTACTCTAAATACTTTTGCCTCGCGAGCAGCATATTTTACATCGTCAAGAATACCGACACGAGCACTACTATCGGTCTTAATCGTAAGCATAGCCGAAGCACCCGCCTCTGCACGCATCTTTTCAAGAGATGATTTTAGTTCATCAAGAGTCATCTCCCTGCCATTAAAGAAAATCTTACCATCGGCAGAGATATAGACTGTTGATTGGTCATTATCAGGCAAGAGTTCTTTAATTACAGACTCAGAATGTAACTCCTTCATCATGCGCAAAGCTCGCTTGTCGAACGAAGTAAATATGTATGACGAGTTGGCAGGTTTCTCAGCCATAGTCATCTTATATAGGTTATCACAATAAACCTTAAGCTGATCCTCGTTATAATCGGAAGATTTCATCTCAAACTCTACGAAGATGCCTTCACACTTCGAAAGCCATTTGCACAAATCGTACAAAAAGAGCATAGAATTACCCTTGAGGCTCTTGATCTTTTTGAGATCCTTGCTAT
>CAYTGT010000076.1:0-7544 GCA_964437405.1 uncultured Alistipes sp. | reverse complement strand
CCAATAAAAAGCATCCTGACCGTCTGGTAACGATATGGGAACTCAACTTGTGCTTAGTTTTGCCAAAAGGTATTCCTTCAACCTCTGCAATACACTGAATCCCAAACCTAACTCGCAGACAATCAGGATACTTTCCTTTTATCACAATATTCCGCTTTTTTCTTTTGTGTTTATTTTATCCTATCATGATAGAAGCTCTTTTTTAGAATAACTTTAAATTTGTTTACAAAATTTCTTTTTACCACTAAAATGATTACCTTTGTTTGGATAAATATGAAATTCTAACTAAACATTAAAACTGATATGAAGAGATTTTTCGTTGCATTACTGCTCGCCTTGGCTATGGGTGCTACCACATCGGCTTTGGCTTGCACAAACTTTATCATCACAAAAGGAGCCTCAACAGATGGTTCAATCTTGGTAACATACGCAGCCGACTCACACCAACTTTACGGCTGTCTTTACAAGTACAACCCTCTGAAGAAGATGCCTAAGATGATGCCCGTAACAGAATGGGATACAGGCAAGTACATGGGCGACATTCCTACCGTTGCCACAACATATTCGACTGTGGGCAACATGAACGAGCACTCGCTAATCATCACCGAGACTACATACGGCGGTCGCGAGGAGTTGTACGATCCAAAGGGTATTATGGATTACGGCTCGCTGATCTACATCACCTTGCAGCGTGCAAAGACAGCTCGTGAGGCTATCGACACTATTGTAGAGTTGGCAAACACATACGGCTACGCATCAAGCGGCGAGAGTTTTTCAATCGCTGACAATAACGAGGCTTGGATCATGGAGCTTATCGGTAAGGGCGAGGATGACAAGGGTATTGTATGGGTTGCTCGCCGTATTCCTGACGGATATGTCTGCGCTCACGCAAATCAGGCCCGCATCACAACATTCCCACTCAACGATAAGGAGAATTGCTTGTATGCACCAGATGTGATCACATTCGCTCGTAAGAAGGGCTATTTCAACGGCAAGGATGAGGAGTTTTCATTCTCTGACGCATACGCTCCACTCGATTTTAGCGGAATGCGTGCTTGCGAGGCTCGCGTATGGGCATTCTACCGTACCATCACCGAGGGAATGGACAAGTACGAGGATTATGCTATGGGACACAACAAGGAGAACAGAATGCCTCTTTGGGTAAAGCCTACAAAGAAGATCTCGCCTAAGCAGGTGTTTGACGCTATGCGTGACCACTATGAGGGTACGGTTTTGGATATGACTAAGGATTTGGGTGCAGGCGGTCATGGCTTACCATATCGTTGGCGTCCAATGTCTTGGAAGGTGGATGACAAGACTTATGTAAACGAGCGTGCCACAGCAACTCAGCAGACTGGTTTCTGGGTAGTAGGACAGGCTCGTCCTGGTAAGACTGGTATTTTGTGGTTTGGCGTGGATGATGCCGCAACATCATGCCTCACTCCAATCTATTGCAACACAACCGCAGCTCCTGAGTGTATGGCTGAGGGTAATGGCTCAATGCTGGAGTACACACCTACATCAGCTTTCTGGTTGTTCAACCGCGTAACAAACTTCGCTTATATGCGTTACGACATGATCTCAGCCGACATCCGTAAGGTTGTGGATAAGTGGGAGAATGATATGTTAAAGGAGGTTGAGCAGATCGACAACAAGGCCGCACAGCTCTCGGCAAAGGCTCAGAAGAAGTATCTGACAGCTTACAGTTGCTCAACAGCTCAGACTTTGTTTGAGAATTGGAGCCGTTTGGACAAGTATTTGCTTCTCAAATATATGGACGGAAATGTAAAGAGCGAGCATGAGGATGTGTTGAGCTATGTAATGGGTGGAAAGGATGGCGCTTCACACTTTGTTGATAATGGCAACGGTAAGCAGATTCCAGACAAGATCCAATTCCCTGGATACAACGAGAAGTGGAAGAGAGCAGTTGCCGCCGATAATGGCAAAGTATTGGAATCTAAATAAATACAACGCTTATTTAAAGTAAAAGATTATGTACGATATTATAGTCATAGGAAGTGGGCCAGGTGGTTATGTCGCAGCCATCAGAGCCTCGCAGTTAGGCAAGAAGGTGGCTATCGTAGAGAAAGCCGAGTTGGGCGGAGTATGTCTGAATTGGGGTTGCATCCCAACAAAAGCGCTGCTCAAAAGTGCGCAGGTATATACATATTGTAAAAATGCAGCTCATTATGGAGTGCAGATCGAGGGAGAGGTAAAACCCGACTTCGAAAAGATTGTCGCACGTTCACGTACCGTAGCTGAGACCATGAGCAAGGGCGTGGCCTTTTTGATGAAGAAAAACAACATCGAGATTATCGCTGGTCATGGCAAAATAGCAGGCAAGGGTAAGGTTAATGTTGACGGCGTAGTGTATGAGGCGCAGAACATCATCCTTTCGACAGGTGCGCGTCCTCGCCAGATGCCATTTATGCCGATAGATGGAGTGCATGTGATATCGTCAAAAGAGGCTCTCACATTGCCTTCACTACCAGAGTCAATGATCGTGGTGGGATCAGGCGCTATCGGAAGCGAATTTGCTTCGCTTTATGCTTCGTTGGGTGTAAAGACCAGTATAATTGAGTATATGCCTCAGATTATGCCTTTGGAGGACGAGGAGGTTGCCAAGACAATGGAGCGTTCGTTCCGCAAGCTCAGAGCAACGGTAATGACCTCAACCACGGTAAAAAGTGTAACGGTAGGAGAGGATGGCATGTGTCATGTCGAAATCGAAGGCAAGAAGGGCGCAGAGGAGTTGACAGCGCAAGTTGTTCTCTCGGCTGTGGGAATCAAGTCAAACATCGAAGAGATCGGATTGGAGGAGAATCAAATCAAGGTCGAGCGAGACAAAATTGTAGTTGACAAGCACTACCAGACCTCAATGGAGGGTGTATATGCCATCGGCGATATTGTGGCGGGGCCAGCATTGGCACATGTGGCATCAGCAGAGGCGATACATTGCGTAGAACACATTTGCGGGCTAAATCCCGATGTAGTGGATTATTCTACAATCCCATCTTGCATCTTCACCTCACCAGAAGTGGCTTCAGTCGGCATGACCGAGAAGCAAGCAACAGAGGCTGGTATCGAATATAAGGTTGGACGATTCCCATTTACAGCATCGGGTAAGGCTACGGCAGCTGGCGATAGAGATGGTTTTGCCAAATTGATTTTTGACGCTGAAGATAAGCTAATCGGTGCGCATTTGGTCGGAGCCAACGTCACAGAGATGCTCGGCGAGCCTACTTTAGCGAAGCGTTTGGGCATTACAGCTCATACCATTGCACGCACAATACACTCGCATCCTACGATGCATGAGGGTGTGATGGAAGCAGCCGAAGCGGCTATGGGTGCGGCGATACACATCTAAGGCACAGTTACCACAAAAAACAAGAGCTGTCTAATGCATTAGACAGCTCTTGTTTTATCCACTAACGGATCTACCAAACTACTTGAACCAAGAAGTCAAGTTGTGGCGAGCCCAGAAGTAGTAGAGGGCGATACCTACCCAGCTTGTTGATAAAACTACGATAGCTACGATCAACTTACCGATCAAGCCGATAGGCTTCTTCAAGATATCAAGTACACACCAAATAGCACATACAAGACCTGCCAAATAAATAATTGTTCCCATTTTCTATTTATTTTAAGTTTAACAATAGTGTTACTCCTCTAAATGTATACCCTCGCAGGATAGACCACATCACTCAAAAACAACCCCACAGCAGGAGCTCCCGCACTCGAACGTGAGAGATCGCAACTGCGAACAATCTGATCGAACTCCTCAACCGTATAGCGGCCACGACCTACATCGACCAAAGTTCCAACTATCGCACGAATCATATTTCGCAAAAAACGATCGGCTCGGATGGTAAATACCAACAATGAAGGATCATCCTCTGAGCGCCGCCACTCAGCACGTGTTAGATGGCAGATATTGGTCTTATTATTAGAGTTGAGCTTGGCAAAGGTAGTAAAATCTTCGTAATCCAAAAGTTTTTGCGCCGCAAGATTCATCTTCTCAAGATCTAACGCCACATAGTATTGCCATGCAGAGTATCGGCGAAAAGGATTTTTACGCTGAGAAATATAGTAGGTGTACTCACGTTCAACAGCATCGAAACGAGCATGCGCATCAGCCTGCACAGGCTCAACTGAAAAAACAGATATGTCTTGTGGTAAAACAAGATTGAGTTTATATGTGAGTTGTGCGCAATCTGCCACAGGTTGTTCGACATCGAAATGAGCTACATAGAACGAAGCATTGACCCCCGTATCGGTACGCCCAGCACCGACAATCTCGATGGGTGAGCGTAGAAGTGTAGTGAGCGCCTTTTCGACACTCTCCTGCACGGTGGGAGCATCGGGCTGTCGTTGCCAACCGCAATAAGCGGCACCATCGTATGATAATTTGATAAAGTAGCGCATATTATCTCGTTCGTGGTTATCGCATATATTTTTGATGACTTTGGTCGGTAATCAAACTTGTATCCCTCGTGTGAAGATTAAAGAACATTCCTGTTCCGCCAGGTTCGGTAGCCTCCAAAATTTTATTCTCCTTAACTGCATTATGGCGACCAAAACCCACGTTGAGATTCATAACATCAGAATTAAATGAGCCTTCAGACTTAAAAGCCACATGTTTTTCGGCTTTATTTGAATACCAATAGACAAAACAGTTATTATATATACTACGGCCACCCTTGATTTTGAAGCCAACAGCAAATTCATCGCTATAACAGAAGTCATACCAATTATTTTGACGCTCGTCAACAAACCCACAACTTGTAGCATGTTGCTCGGGCACACTATAGTAGAGTGGGTGAATATTTCGTAAAACATTCGCCTCTGAACGGATCAGAAATCCTATCTGAACGCCTCCAATACGCATATTGGTAAAGGTATTGTCGTAGCCCTCGACCAACACTCCGATACAATCGGGGCGTGCATTACCCGTAATGTTTACACTATGAATATCGGCATCCGATGAGCCTGAGTTAGCCCCATGCTTCACATGGATTCCAAGTTTCACATTCTTGATAGATGTGTTACGGATAGCTGTCTCGCGACCGCTATCAATCGAAACACCCTTTGCCACGCCGCTACCGTCAATAACGCCACCCTCAAGGTAATAGTTACTGCCTGGTGTGGTGATATTATTGAATGGATCCTTACCGCCCAGACGAATCATCGCCTCATCGTGCGCCCAATTCTCCGTAGCTTTGATGATAGCATAGTTTGAGAGTTCCAATGCCACACTCTTTTTAGGATCAGCAGGGGTACAAATCGGTTTGCTAATCAGGTATGTGCCATCGGGGAAAAAGAGGGTGCGATTAGGATTTTTGTCGATAATCTTTTGAATCTGATCGCTCACATCACTCTTTCCATCGGCCTTAACCTTCACAACGACATATCGTTCTTTCTCATTTGGCGTAGCCGCAAAGAGGTTGGCAGTTAAACAGAGTGAAACTGCGAAAAACAGAAAAAAAGCAAGAATCTTTTTCATAGCATTAAAATTTACACATCTAACGGAAAGTCACCTCTAAACCATCATAGGCGGCTTTGAGTGGTGCAGGGAGTGCTGCATCCAACTCGGCTTGAGTGCCATGAAGAGTGCGAGCCATGTGAGTCAAATAGACTGGTTGACCAACAGGTGGGGTGTAACGTTTTGTCGCAGTAAGCACCTTCACCGTACGCTCAACATCAAACACCGATGAGTGAGTAAAAATACGGAAGTCCTCTGGATGGTCAATACCCATAGTAGCCTCCATGATGATCGCAGTCAAAGGCTTAGACTTGGCTACGTGTCTGTCGATACAGAGCATACGTGTCGTAGCGGCAGGCAACATGGCGGTATCGGTAGCATAAAGCAAACGAACATGCTCTTTCTCTAAAAGATAGATCAAAGGCTGCTCAAAGCGTTTTGCTGTAGCATGATTAGCTGGCACAGGGGTAAAGCGAATACCGTCAACCTCAACACTTTGGCCAACATACAGAGGAATTATTTCAGGCGCCGAACGCTGAAGTTTTTTCGCCTCGCGATTGAAATCTATAACCGCAGAATCGTACCACGTAGCGCTCACGTAGACACGTTTAATACCCAACTGCAAGGCCGCTTCGGGTTTGTAGTGATCACCATGAGAATGGGTATAAAAGATTGTGTCGGGGTGCGCCATGGGCGGAATCATATCTTTAGCCGAGGGGGTAAAATCAATCAAAATATGGTTCTCGACAAGGATACTCGACAAGCGTCTGTATTCGCCTCGCTCGTCCTTATCAAACCAATCAGAAGCTCCCGTACCCAAAAAACGAACCGAAATACCGTTTGTGGGTTGATCCTGCTGGCTCGAAATATCATCAAGGATTGCTGCATCCACACCTTTGACACTCATGGCGAGCGCCGAAGTGGCTGCTATTTTCATAAAAGATCTTCTATCCATTGTTTTCTAAAGTTTAAACTCAAACAAATATAGTAAAAATATTTTGTAACGAATAAAAATATAGCAACTACTAATAGGGATTTTTTTCTCTGAGGAATTATTACTATATTTGTGGGTTATAAAAATCATAAAAAGCTTAAGATATGAAAGCAGCAATTATCGGCTATGGAAAAATGGGCCGCGAAATTGAGAAGATATTGATCCAGAGAGGGCATGAGGTCACGCTAATCATTGATATAGACAACGCAGGCGACCTCAATGCGGAGAACCTCAGCGGAGTGGATGTTGCAATCGAGTTTACCACACCAACGACAGCATACGAAAACATACGAAAATGTTTGGAATGTGGTGCGGCGGTAGTGAGTGGCACTACGGGATGGACTTCACGACTTGGCGAGTTGCAGGAGCTTTGCAAGGAGAAGGGTGGTGCGATGTTCTACGCCTCGAACTACTCTTTGGGTGTAAATTTGATGTTCCGCCTCAACAGAGAGTTAGCTCGACTGATGAGTCGCTTTTCAGGCTACAATGTAGCTATCGAGGAGACTCACCACACCGAGAAGAAGGACTCACCAAGCGGCACAGCAGTGACATTGGCTGAAGATATCATCGAGCGTTTGGATTCAAAGCAGGGTTGGGTGAATGAGCCTACCGAGCAAGCCGACATGATCGGTATCACATCGTACCGAGTAGGTATGACCCCAGGAGATCACAGCGTAACATACACTTCGGAAGATGATGTGTTGCAGATCAGCCACTCGATCAAGAATCGCCGAACATTGGCTTTGGGAGCTGTGGTAGCGGCAGAATTCTTGTGCGGCAAGAAGGGTATCTACACAATGGATGATATGTTTTAGTGTCGCAAAATAAACATTACACGACATACGTTAAAAAGAAACAGAATTTTAAGTCGATGAATAAGATCAAAGCATTTTTTGCAAACAAATGGGTAGGGTTTACTTTAGCCACCATACTCTATGTCTTGTGGTTTGTGGTATGGACAGGTAATTGGTGGTTGATTTTGGGTGTAGCGGTGATATACGACCTCTACATCTCAAAGTATTTCTACCGTTATGTGTGGAGCAAAAACGAAAAGCTATGTGAGAAGAG
>CAYTGT010000075.1:0-7578 GCA_964437405.1 uncultured Alistipes sp. | reverse complement strand
GATGGTAAGTTGGGGCGACTTTGTATATGTCAACTGTTGGTCGTACCAGAATCGTATCCTGAAGATCGACACCCGCACCGACAAGGTTGTGGCAGAGCTGGAAGTTGGCATACAACCCACATCACTTGTAATAGATCGCAACGGCAAACTCTGGACCATCACCGATGGTGGTTATTCGGGCTCGCCATACGGCTATGAAGCGCCATCGCTGTACTGCATAGACGCCGAGAGTTTCACCATCGAAAAGCACTTCTCATTCATGCTGGGAGATGCCCCATCCGAGGTGCAAATCAACGGCAGTGGTGACACAATTTATTGGCTCAACGATGATGTGTGGCAGATGGGGGTAGAAGATATGTTTCTACCCATCAAACCATTCCTTGAGAGCCGCAAAACGATATATTATGGATTGACCGTTGACCCTGTGAGGGGCGATATATATATTGCCGATGCGATTGATTATCAGCAACAAGGCAAGATTTATCGCTATTCTAAATCGGGTGAATTGATTGATGAATTTTATGTAGGCATAATCCCTGGCGCATTTTGCTGGAAATAGATTTTACGTAGCAAAATAAACTAAAAAACACGAGACGATGAAAAGACTCTTTACGATAATAGCTTTGCTTAGTTTGGTTTTTGGCGCCCAAGCTCAGAATCATCCTCAGCGTACTATTGCCATCAAAGAGGTTACAGTCTACGGCCAGCGCCCGATGAAGGATATAGGAGTACAACGCACTCGGATTGATTCTGCCGTACTCAAAGAGAATATTTCGCTCTCGATGGCCGATGTATTGTCGTTCAACTCCTCAATTTTTGTTAAGAGTTACGGTCGCGCCACACTCTCTACGGTCTCATTCCGAGGCACTTCACCATCTCACACTCAAGTAACATGGAACGGCATGAAGATCAACAGCCCAATGTTAGGCATGACCGATTTCTCGATGATTCCATCCTACTTCATTGACGATGCTTCACTCATGCACGGCACATCTTCGGTGAATGATACGGGAGGAGGTTTGGGTGGCTCGATAAAGCTACAAACCAAACCCGCCGAGCAAGAGGGTTTTAAATTGCAGTATATACAGGGTGTGGGATCATTCAAGACCTTTGATGAGTTTTTGCGCCTAACCTATGGTGATAACCATTGGCAAATCTCGACACGTGCCGTCTACTCATCTTCGCCCAACGACTACAAGTATCGCAACCGCGACAAAAAGGAGAACATTTACGATGAGGAAATGAACATCATCGGGCAATACTACCCGACAGAGCGTAATCGCAGCGGCTCATACAAGGATCTACATCTTTTGCAAGAGGTATATTACAACACAGGGCAGGGTAGTCGTTTCGGCATGAATGCTTGGTACACAAGTTCCAACCGTGAGCTTTCGATGCTTACAACCGACTATGGCGAGGCTGCCGACTTTGATAACCGTCAGCGCGAAAACACTTTCCGAGGAGTCTTATCGTGGGATCTTCTGCGTAGCAAATGGAAGCTCGCGGCCAAAGCGGGATATATCCATACATGGATGGCGTATGATTACGAACGCGACCCAGGCAATGGTATAATGACCTCGATGACTCGCTCTCGTAGCCGCATCAACACCTTCTATGGCGAGGCCAACGGTGAATATTTTCTCGACAAATGGCTCTTTACAGCCAATCTATCGGCTCACCAACACTTAGTTCGTAGCGAGGATAAAAATATCATTCTCCAACAGGGAAACAAAGCTGTTGTGGGTTACGACAAAGGGCGCATCGAGCTTTCGGGATCACTCTCGGCTAAGTGGCGACCCAATGAGCGAATGGGTATATCATTGGTTTTGCGTGAAGAGTTTTTCGGCACTGAGTTCACCCCACTGATCCCTGCATTATTTGCGGATGGGGTAGTCTCTCAAAAGGGTAATATCGTTGCCAAAGCATCTGTTTCGCGCAACTTCCGCTTCCCGACACTCAACGACCTATACTTTCTCCCAGGCGGCAATCCCGACCTCAAGCGCGAGGAGGGTTGGACCTACGATGCGGGAATCTCGTTTGCTACTGGCGATGGCAAAAGTTATTCGCTCTCAGGATCAGCCACGTGGTTTGATTCTCATGTGAGCGATTGGATCATTTGGTTACCCACAACCAAAGGCTTCTTCTCGCCACGCAACGTAAAAGATGTTCACGCATACGGTGTCGAACTTCAATCATCACTCGATTTAGCATTGTCCTCAGACTGGCATTTGGGATTAAATGCCACATACTCATGGACTCCATCAATCAACAATGGCGATCCTATCTCTCAGGCCGATCAATCTGTCGGCAAACAGTTGCCTTATGTCCCTGAACACACCGCCAACCTGACAGGCACACTCTCTTGGCGCAGCTGGTCGCTACTCTACAAATGGAACTATTACAGCAGGCGTTACACCATGTCGAGCAACGATCTTTCGTTCTCAGGCACACTTCCGCCATACTATATGAACAATATCACACTGCGTAAAGCATTGAGTTTTAAGTGGGCAGACTTAGAGTTAAAGGGGGCGGTAAACAATCTCTTTGATGAGGAGTACCTCTCTGTCTTATCTCGTCCAATGCCAGGTATCAACTTTGAGTTCTTTATCGGCATCACACCTAAATGGGGTAAACGTTAGAGGCTGAATCCTATCCACAGTGATATTTTCAGCCATCTTACGCCATCACATTCTCTCTCATCCATACATATTTTGCTCATCTTACACAGATATCATCGCCCACCAAAAATCAAACTGGACCGACATCTGAGTAGGATTTATCCAAGAATTATATTATATTTGCAATAATGAACCTATAACTGTATGTTTTTTAACCTAAAAAACCTATGTGAGAATGATTAATGCGAGATTGATTTTTACATACATTGTTTTATTGACAGCTCTGCCACTTTATACTTATGCGCAGAGTGCATCATCCGATTCAGAATCACCCAAAGGCAAGGCTATAATCCGTATCTTCACCAACTACCACACAGGATTCGGTTCGGTCAACAACGATCATGGTTTTGAGCTTAATCGTAGTTATTTGGGCTACCAATACGACTTCGGCAAAGGGCTGAGCATCAAAGCTGTGGTAGATGCAGGCACCTCGAACGATGTGGATGATTTCCAGCGTATCGCATTTATGAAAAATGCACAACTCACATGGAAGACAGGACGTTGGAATCTCAACTTCGGTCTGATCTCTACAACCTCATTCAAGGTGCAAGAGGATTTCTGGGGCTACCGCTACATGCTCATGTCATTTCAAGATCAATACAAATATAGTAGCAGTGCCGATCTGGGCATCTCGGCCGCATATCGTTTTGCTGATTGGATCTCAGCCGATGCGATCGTGGTCAACGGAGAAGGATATAAAAAGATTCAAATCAAAGATGGTGTGCAATTTGGTTTAGGCGCGACCATCAACCCCACCAATAATTTGACACTTCGCCTATACGGAAGCGTAAACGAGGCGGCTGACGATATGGGGAGTGATATTTATAATTACGCCATGATGTTGGGTTACAAGAGCGAGAATTATATGATTGCCGCAGAGTATAACATCCTGCAAAACACTAAACATGTCGCCGATGCTGACCAAAGTGGTCTATCGTTGTACACATCGGGCAAGGTCAGTCAGAAAGTAAATCTATTTGCACGCTACGACCAGATGTTCTCGCGCAACGATTGGAATATACAAAAAGACGAGAGCGCAATCATCGCAGGAGCCGAATTTCGACTCCATAAATACATCAAGGTAGCGCCCAACTTCCGCATGATCATGCCTCATGCCGATGGCGTTAAGAATCGTTGCTACGCCTACATCAGTTGTTTCTTCGGATTGTAAAACAGGTATTTATACAGCTTCCTTAATTTAAAACGAATACATCACCATCAGACAGGCTCGCGTATTACCGATATCACGCAAAGCCTTTGACGCTCCGTCAAGAGTAGTATCACCGTAGCCGACAACAGTATAATCTACCTCTAAAGCTAATTTCAAATTCTTGACCGTATAGCTCAATGATGGCGAGATGCGATAGATATAATCTACATTTTTTGCACCTCGCATCCAAAAATCATCTGTCGAGATAAAATCCTCTTTTGCACCCAAATTATTCATATAGCCCAACATCAAGCCCGACTTTAATTGACCGCCATAAGTAGCAGTCAACCAATAGAGTGCAGAACGCACAGGTGCATAATCATAACTTCCCGTCAGCGGGTCATAATCGGTTGCGCCAAAGCCGCTGACCATCGTCAAATGAGCTGTATTTTCGGCATACATCAACTTACCCTTGATGTTGAATCGGCCATTCACATAATCGGCAAAAAACTCTGGCGAAATACCCGTCACACGATCCTTTGCTCGCACCTCCACACGCTGACTCTCTACCGTACCATCTGCCTGCAACACCTCTCGCTCGGCAAATGAACTCTTGCGTGGCATAATGCTCAAGAAATCGACACCCACGCCGTATGTAAAATGCTCTCCAACATGTTTCCACGAAGCATATAACTCTGGAATCATGCTCCAACGAGAATAACATGAGCTGACGCCCTCAGGACCTATCGAGAGGTTAGGAAACTGATACAGCGCTGCCGCCGTAAAATTCCAACCTTTACCCGCATCCACCAAAACTTTCAACTGCGGAGATCGGTTAAAGGGCACAAAAGGTGATCCCGTACCCAAACCATACACCGCAGGCATCACCTGATTGACCATCGGGTGCCACGTATGACCCATAATCAGCGTTGTGCGATCCCAACCGAGCGCAACATAAGCTTGACGGATTCTGAGCATGGTATTATTTGACCCATAGCCACAAAAATCGGCTTCCACCTTTGCTGAGCTCGTAGCACGACCAATCATAGGACCTGCAACATCAACTCCCAAACGAGTGGTAAAAGAGACAAAAGTGAGTTTATCCACATCGTTCAAATCCTCACTTTGATCCTCGTTGAGTAACTGATCTTTCGGTATAATGTTAAACATTTCACCCATCACCGACACACACTCGCGAGTATCATAGCAGACATAATTGCGCACAAAACCGTATGGTTTCAAACGAATCGAGCCGCTCTTTTTCGACTCATAGGATTCTTGTTCCGACTTCAACTCTTGCTTTAACTCAGCCTTTATTTGATTCTTTAATTCAGCGAGTTGCGCCGAATCAACCTGAGCATAAGTTGCAGCAACGCTCCCCATCAATAAGATTATAGATAGTAAAAGTATCTTCATCTTTACAAAATTTCATTTTTCATTCGTGCAAAGGTACTAAAAATTAACCGAATAACCCAACTCTATTGGTGGTTGATTAAAATGCTTTCTTTGCGCAAAGATTGTATAAATACAATATAATTTGTACTTTTGCGTTGTCATTACGCGCGGTTACATAAGTTTATTGCCGCCACAATCACTATAAAACAGAGATGAAAAGATACTTCACATTAGTTGTTGCCATAATCTTAGTCGGATTTGTGATCTTCATCCAACGCAGTTGCTCCACACAAAAGGTGGTAGCTGTAATTGAGGAGGATCACGGTTATCGACTCAACGATTCGCTGAGCAATGCCGACTCCGATCTGCCAACAATGCAGAAGATGGAGAAGCATATCGAGCGATGGATGGCTCGCAATAATATCCGAGGTGCATCGCTTGCCGTGATGCGTAACGAGAAGTTGATCTATTGCAAAGGATTCGGCTGGGCAGACAAAGAGCAAGAAAAGGCTGCCGAAGTGGGGGATATCTATCGTATCGCTTCCGCTTCGAAACTCATCACCGCTGTTGGTATTATGAAACTCTGTGACGAGGGCAAACTCACACTCGACAGCCAAGTTTTCGGCGCTGAAGGTATCCTAAATCAATTCACGGAGATTCGAGACAAACGTGCCAAAAAAATCACCGTACGCCATCTGCTTAACCATACTACAGGCTTTAGCCGCCGCATGGGTGACCCGATGTTCCGCATCGCAGATGTGATCGAGTGGGAGGAGCTAACCACAACACCAACAGCCGATCAGCTTATCGCCTTTCAGCTCGGCATGAAGTTGCGTGACAACCCTGGAGGTGCAGCGCAATATTCCAATATTGGCTATCTTGTGCTTTCACGCATTATCGAGAAGGTCTCTGGAATGAGCTACGAGGAGTATCTACAAAGCCATGTATTGTGGCCTGCGGGTTGCTACGACATGCACATAGCTCGCAACTACTACAAAGATCGCTATCCGAGTGAGGTGAAGTATTATGGTCATGACCCCAACGACCGCATCAAGTCATACGATGGCACAGGCGCAATGCGTCCCAGAGAGTACGGCGGCAACGATATCACAGGTTTGCAAGGCGCTGGAGCGTGGGTGTCGTCTGCGGTGGAGATGATGCGATTGGTGGCTTCAATTGATGGCAATGCAAATGTTCCTGACATCCTCTCAAAAGAGAGTGTAGCCGAGATGCGCAACATCACTCGCAAGGGAGATTATGCTTTGGGATGGGCACGATACAACGCGAAAAATGGCTCTCTCGTACGCACAGGTACCATGTCGGGCACTTGCGCATATATTGACTATCGCGAAAGCGGAATCTCTTACGTATTCCTCACTAACACAAGCCACTATCGCGGTGCTTCGTTCACCAACTCAATAGGGCAGATGATTCGTGATGCTATGAATCGAGTAAACGAATGGCCTCAAGATCGCGACTTGTTTGTAGCAGTACCAAAAACAGAGGCCGACACCGAAATATCGACCTCTAATGAAATTATGTAGACAATCTCTACTCCTCAATCACTACTCTGAAACCAACATTATTGGCTGGTTGCCATGCTAAATATGACTCACGACAGTAGGCTGCTGAGTGCTTTGCACGATAGTTCCATGCGCCGCCACGTACAACCTTTTCATCCTTAGCCTCTACTTCACCCTTATAAGGATATGGAGCATAAGAGGAACGTGTAAACTCTGCCACATTGCCGTGCATATCATACAAGCCCCAAGCATTTGGCTGATACTGCGCCACATCCGCAATGGTCATCTGACCATCGTTCACATTATCCTCGCGCGGCATAAATGTATAATACTTATACACCCAACTACTCTCATGCACAGGCTGAGGGTCAATGCCCGACACAGCCATCTTACGCAACATCTGATCGGCCAAATTCTCACTCTTTGCGAAGTCTGAATTAAGATCTCCAAACCAGAAATCGGTGTCGCTACCAGCTCGACAAGCCCACTCCCATTGAGCCTCGGTCGGTAGAGTCATTACAGCACCACAGCGCTCACTCAGCTTCTGGCAGAACTCCATAGCTTGATTCCATGAAATACGAGTCACAGGCTGTTCTGGGCGGTTGGCCGCATAACCAGGGCCGACATGATCCTTCCAGAACTGAGCCGTAAATCGGCTATCGTGATCAGGGTCAACAGTAGCGTATTGCGCATTGGTAACCTCAGTTTCCGACATCCAGAATGCACGTCTGATCTTCACAACACTCTCTGGAGCATTACCTCGTCCGCGATTATTATTATTCTTTGCTATCACTAAGCAACCCACATCTCTTTTTAGGTCTCCACCTATAAC